>JBDKJC010000259.1:0-5641 GCA_039796815.1 Cyanobacteriota bacterium
CAGCGCCAAACACATGCCGATGATTGGTCAAGTCAAACAAAAGAACTAATCGACACTTTACCTAGAGTCTGGACACGGGGGTTATTATACTTTCTTGCCATATTTACAGCGATCGCTTTACCCTGGACAATGTTCTCACAAGTGGATGAAACGGGGACAGCTAAAGGCAGATTAGAACCCAAGGGCAAAACTTTTATTTTAGAGGCTTCTGTAGCAGGCACTGTAGCAGCTATTAAGGTCAAGGCAGGTGATGTTGTAGAAGCTGGACAAAGTTTATTAGAACTTGAGTCTGACCTAGCTAGTTCGGAACTACTACAGTTACAAACGAAGTTAACAGGTCAACAAAATCATCTTCAGCAGTTGGAGTTACTCAAAAAACAATTATTGCTAGTGGTTGATACTCAAGCACAAGAAGCTCAAGGACAAAGGCTCGAAAAACAGGCACAAATAGCCCAGGCGCAACAACAGCTTGAGTTTGGTCAAACATCCTATAACTCACAAAAAGCAGGAAAATTAGTTCAATTAAATCAAGCCAAGCAAAATGTGATTTACAGTCAAACTGCTTTGAATTCTGCCCAAAAGATTTTAACTAAAGCCCAAATAGAAATTGAACGCTATCGTCAAGCTGTCAAGCAAGGAGTTATTTCTGAAGTTCAATTAGTCGAACAAGAAAACTTAATCGCCGAAAAACAACAGGCTTACGAAAAAGCTCAATCGCAGTTGCAACAGGCTAAACTTCGCTTAGTAGAGCAACAATATAGTTATGCTCAACTAATTCGCCAAGCCGAATCTGGTATTGCCAAAGCTGAATTACAACTACAGCAACAAAAAACAGGCGATCGCACCTTGAATTATACTGGTAAGTTAGCTGTATTAAAAAGTAGGGAACAGCTTAAGAACACTGAATCGGAAATTGCTACCCTCATTACAGAAATTGCTCAAAACAAAAATCAAATTGCCTCTGCTCAATATAAACTGAAGCAAACAGAACTTAAAGCTCCTGTTAGGGGTACAGTTTTCGATCTATCAGTTCAAAAACCAGGAGAAGTACTACAGCCAGGAGATACAGTAGCAGAAATTGCTCCTGAAGATTCACCCTTGGTACTTATGGCGCAGATGGCAACGACCGAAAGTGGTTCTTTGACTAAAGGAATGCCAGTCAAGCTGAAGTTTGATGCCTATCCCTTCCAAGATTATGGAATTGTCACAGGTAAGTTAACGGGCATCTCTCCTACGACAACGATTATCGAAACTGAACCAGGTGAAGCCGCTAATAAAGTAGCTAATTACAACTTAGAAATCAAGCTAGACCGCGATTGTCTACCTACAGCTAATAAATGTATTGCACTGCGTCCTGGGGATACAGCAACAGCAGAAGTTATCTTACGTCAGCGTCGCATCATCGACTTAATTCTAGATCCCTTTAAAAAGTTACAAAAAGGCGGTTTGGAGCTTTGATTGAAGCAGAGGAGGCAGGGGGAGCGGAGGATCTCACATTGATTACCGTCATAGGCAAAGTCAAAAAGCTCGTGAAAGATTGATGAAATCCTGTCCTGCTTGGCGCTGAAGAATGCTCAGATGATCTGTATCCAATAAGTACTTCATTATTCGTCTTGCTCTTCGAGAAGAGATTCATCACCTTCACGAATCGTGCGACCATAAGCAAGCACCTCTTCAAAAGCAGACTCATCCTTAAAAGAACCTGTAATTTGTTGCAGCCAGTTGGTGGGTTGAGGAGACACAACTTGCTTTTGCAATTCAGCGATCGCGGCTTCTACTGCTGCAAGTCGCTCCTCCAAAGAAGTGTTTGTTGCCATTTGAGTTTTCCTTATCAATTATGTCGTCTCTAATTGTAGTATAATGAGTATTATTATCTTTTTTTTGCTTCTTCAGCAATCCACCCTTTAACAGTAGCAACTACTTCTTCCAAAGGTATATCTTGAGATTCTTTAGTTGCTCGTTTCACTACCTCAACCTTCCCCTCAGAGAGCGATCGCTCTACTTCTCACCTCGAATATCCAATATCACCTCGGCAGTAATGGATTCGGGTACGGCGATCGCTCAGAGGAACAATAGTTAACGGTGTTATGCCGCCGCAACTGCCCTTCTGTCTAAATTATTATCCATTAGGATTCAATAGCATCATTGGATGGTGGATGCCAACCGCCCTGAATCCACAGACGACGGGCTTTAACAATCGCCCCCTCATTATGCTCTTGGTCATTAAAATCTAGGCGATCGCACGTTGCACGCCCAATTGAAGTCTTGCCTCGAATTACTAGACCGCCTTTCTCCCAAATAAAATGCTTATTCCACTGATGCAGTCGTGGGTTAAACAACTGAGTAGAAACTTGAGATTCTGGGTCAGTCCCCTCTGTGAAGTTGTAACGGTAGCTATTACATCGCTGACAAGCCAAAGCCAAATTTTCAAATGTATCTGCCCCTCCACGCGATCGTGGTTGAATGTGATCAATTTCAAACCGTGCTGCACCAGCTTCTTCAGAGGAGTGGCAGTATTCACACAGATACTTAGCTCGCTCTCGAACCTGCTGCCGAATTTCTTTTGAAATAGCCATACCTAAGCAGACTCAGCAATGATTTTTGCATTAAGCAGTGTAAAAATTCGGTCGAGTTCTAAAATCCCAGTTAGTTCTACTTCTTCATCTGATGATAATTTCGATTCTCGTTGTTTCTCGTTCAGGCTCTCTAATCGCTCTTGTAAGTCTTCACTAAATTTGAATAAGAAAAGCTCTCGAACTGACTTGATTTGAATACCAGCATCAATAAAAAAAGAGGGTTGGATCATTAGTTGTGCATTCATAGTTCACCTCAGGGACAATGTTATACAAATCAGTTCCAGTTTAAATGATTAAGAAAGTCGCCTCCAAAAATTAGGCATGAAAAGATTTAGTCTCGCTAAATGCTCTTCGTACTTATATTTCTTCAGCAATCCACTCTTTAATAGTAGCTACCACTGCTTCTAAAGGTATATCTTGAGATTCTTTAGTTGCTCGTTTGACAACTTCCACCTTGCCCTCCGAGAGCGATCGCCCTGTTACGACTCGATTACGATACTTACCAGTCCTTTCTCCTGGCTCAAAAAATGCTGCTGGGCTAATAAATGTCCAGTCTAAATCGCAGGTTTGATAAATCTTAAGTGCTTCGCAGTGAGCAAGTGATGCTGGGCGATAAATATCAGGAAAATCTGGAGTATCAATAAATCGAACACCATTGACTACCTCAAGACTTCCTGCACCACCAACAACTACCAAACGACGAACTCCTGCAAGAGTCAATCCTTCAATTAGTGAATTGGCTGCTTTGATTACATCCTGTGCCAAAATAGGATCGCTTGCCTCGTCAGCACCAGGCCCTACAGTACTAATTACAGCATCATGTCCTTTAACGAGTTCAGCGACGTTCACTGGATCGATGATGTTCCCAACAACGACATTTGCTGCTAATGTCGTTGGTATAGAAAAGCGTGACAAATCACGAACGATCGCAGTTAATTCATGTCCGCGCTTCAACACCTCATTAGCAATTCGACTACCAGCCATACCATTTGCACCAAACAATGCAAGTTTCATTGATTCTCTCCTTTCTCATTACTTTTGAATAAGCGAGATTGAAAATATCTTAGATTGGGGATGCTGAATAAATCTTGTAAATTATCCTTATAATTTGGAAAATTTCATGATCTTAGATTATTCAACAAGCCTAGAGCCTATGAAAATTGAAACAACTCGCTGTGAACTAACCAATCTGCAAAGTACCGATTGGGATCTAGTTGTAAAGCTTTATACGAACGCTGAAGTTCGTCGCTTCCTGGGTGGGAGCGTTAACGAAAAGACGATTAGTTTGAGATTTTTTAAAATGCTTGAATCTGATACAGAGACACAATACTGGGTAATTCAAGTAAAAGAGAATAGTTCGGCGAAAATTGGAATCGTTAGTCTTACTCCCCATCATGACAATATCAACATTGAGATCTCTTATCAGTTATTGCCAGAATGGTGGTGCAGAGGATATGGCACTGAAGCGGTGCAAGCCGTCGTCACTCATGCATTGACAGTTCTTGGTTTGCCACGAGTCATTGCAGAAACTCAGATTGCCAATATCGCGTCTTGTCGCCTCTTGGAACGTATTGGTATGCGTCTGGAACGAACAATCGAAAGGTTTGGAGCTAAACAGGGCATTTTCACTACATAAATATGAAATAAGCTGTTAAGCATTTAGTCTGCTGTTTAGGATAGAAGTCAGGAGTCAGAAGACTTGGGGACTGGGGGACTTGGAGGCTGGGGGAAATTGCTTCTAGCGTATCACCTTGTAACCTCGTCACCCGTTACTCTTTACTTCCTATTTCTTATTTCTTATTTCCTACTTTTCCCTACTACCTACTACCTTTAATCTTCAAAATTGGCTGCGATACTGTCGTGGTGTTAAGTTTGTATAGCGACGGAAAACATTGTTAAAGTGGCTTTGATCGTAAAAACCCACTTGTTGTCCTACTTCAACAATTGAAAGTTGTTCGTTCACCAAGAGTTTTTTAGCTTTTTCAACACGACACTTGAGAACATATTGATAGGGCGAAACTCCTATACTTTGCTTAAAAAGTTTGCCAAAGTGATGAGAACTTAGCTTAACCACTGCTGCAAGCTCTGCTAAACTCAGATCACGCTCAAGATTAGCCTGAATATAGTCAAGAACTTGTCGCAATTTGGATTTAGATAATCTGCCGTTTTCGACAGGATCTAAAATTTTGACAGAACAGTGATATTGCAGTAGATGAACTGCAACTAAATTTTGCAGAGATTCTACGTAGAGGCTGTTGTGTGAGTTCTGGTGTTCTAGTTCTTGATAAAGAGTTAGAATAAGCTGTTCTAGAAGAAAATCACGGATAGCAAAGCGATCAATAAGTGTAATGGTTGCAGGAAAAAAATTTTTACCAAAAGCTGTGGTAATACAATCTTCCATAGCAATTCTTTCTAAAATTGCAGCAGGTAGATAGAGTTCTAATACTTCAACTTCACAGTCCCACAACCACTCTGATTCTCGAAAAGCTGGCACAAAAGTAAGTGTACCTGGTGATGTCAGGCGATCGCTCGGTTTTTCACCATCTAGTCGCCGTTCTAAACGCCTTTCTATATTACCTGGATTGGCAATGTGAAGGCTAATGCAATGCTCGGATATACTAGGGTCAATAATGCGATCGCTTGGTGGGTCATAGATTGTGCGATGTACGCTTAATCTATTCATGTTTATGTTTCTTGTTCAATCCACCCTTTAATAGTAGCGACTACTTTTTCTAGGGGGAATATCTTGAGATTCTTTTGTTGCCCGTTTGACAACTTCAACTTTGCCTTCCAAGAGCGATCGCCCTGTACCCACTCAATAAGATATACTAATTAATCTGCTATTTTTGAACTTAACTCTTGTCTTTGTGCTTTTATTTGTGTATTTCCTTGATTTAAAATTATTGCCACAATATTACCTACGTTATCTTTTTCAAAACAAATACTTGTATTCACAGCTTTCGCGATAAACTTTAGCTCTGATGTAGGGAAAATCTGTAATGGTAGTTGCTGCCCACATTGTACAAACAAATTCCCATCATGAGTTATTACTTTGAAATGCAATC
>JBDKJC010000260.1:0-5639 GCA_039796815.1 Cyanobacteriota bacterium
AGCACTGATTAAACCGTCGATGTTGGAGATATTACCCCCTGTAACTCTAGAAAAGATATTAGCGATATCGTTGGCGTTTAAAAAAGAAGCTTCATTACCAGTCTCAACGGAAAAGTCTTGAAAACTATGAAATAGATTATCGCCTGACCTTTCTCCACCTGTAATTTCGGCAGTATTGCCATTTTCAGTTACTTGAGTATTGACTGTCCCGTCAGAAGTGATTTGTGCTGAGGCAGGATTGTTTGTAGCGCAGAAATAGCCAAGGATGCAAAGAGCCAGTCCAAACCAAGGAGATAGTGTTTTAGACACAGTGATTATGATTGAGCTAAGATTAATGGTTTCAAAAATACTACCATCTTAAGGAGTTATTTCAGAATAGCTTTAGCTTATTTTCCTTTTTTACCTTAGAGGTTGTCTGAACAGTATCAATCATTACTTTAAAGCCCCCTAAATCCACGCCAGTTTCTTCTCGACGGAAACCGCCACCGCGAGAGTCCTAAAGGATACCGCTTCGCATATGGAATAAGCCGAGGTTTCCTCGACATTTCCTCTTTTATAAGCTTTTGCAAAGCTAAGGTTTTAATATTCTATTTCTGCGCGATCGCAGTTTTTGATTTCACTCGATCGACATTATCCATAGCTGAGAGACCCGAAAACATGTCACAATAAAATACGCCTATTAACCAAAAATTAACAGTTAACTTTTCTAACTCATCTGTTCGACATACCAAGATTAATATGACTGTAACAATCCCCGCACCTAAGAAAACTCGTCGCCAGGTTTTTCCCTTCACGGCTATTGTGGGACAAGAAGAGATGAAATTAGCTCTTTTGCTCAACACGATCGATCCCAAAATTGGTGGGGTGATGATTATGGGCGATCGCGGTACAGGCAAATCTACTACTATTCGTGCTTTGGCGGATCTATTACCAGAAATTGATGTGGTAGCAGGAGATCCGTTTAACAGCGATCCTCAAGATCCCGATCTGATGAGTGATGAGGTGAAGCAGAAACTGGAACAGGGAGAAGCGATCGAGACTGTTAAGAAAAAAGTGCAGATGGTGGATTTGCCCTTAGGGGCAACAGAAGATCGAGTCTGTGGCACGATTGATATTGAAAAAGCTCTTGCCGATGGAGTAAAAGCTTTTGAGCCTGGATTGCTGGCTAAAGCCAACCGAGGTATTCTCTACGTTGATGAGGTTAATTTGCTCGACGATCATCTAGTAGACGTGCTGTTAGATTCCGCTGCTGGTGGCTGGAACACAGTTGAACGAGAAGGTATTTCTATTCGTCATCCAGCCCAGTTTGTCATGGTTGGTTCGGGAAACCCAGAGGAGGGAGAACTGCGTCCCCAGCTTTTAGATCGTTTTGGGATGCACGCTGAGATCCGCACAGTCAAAGAACCCGATCTCAGAGTCCAAATTGTCGAACAAAGAGCCGATTTTGATGGCAATCCCGAGGCTTTTAGTCAAAAGTATGATGTCGAACAATCAGCTTTACAAGCAAAAATTGTCCAGGCGCAGCAGCTTCTACCTTCAGTGAACCTAGATTATGACTTGCGGGTTAAAATTTCTGAAATTTGTTCGGAGTTAGATGTAGATGGTTTGCGGGGTGATATTGTGACTAACCGTGCAGCTAAAGCGATCGCTGCTTTTGAAGGACGGACTGAAGTTACCGTGGATGATATTCGCCGAGTGATTGTTTTATGTCTGCGCCATCGTTTACGCAAAGATCCTCTTGAATCGATCGATTCTGGTTATAAAGTCTCTAAATCTGTGGCTCGCGTATTCGGTCTAGAACTTGAAGAGTAAAATAAGCATAGTCGATTAAACCGATTAAACTTTGAGCTTATGGCAGTAACCACAGAAAATCCAGGGGTAACTCAAATAGATCCGCAAGTTCCTTTAATTGAGCTTCGGGGAGTGAGCAAAGCATTTGGTAAGAATGTGATTCTTGACCGAGTGAATCTTAAAATTGATCGAGAAGAAGCATTAGTAATTATCGGTCCGTCTGGAACAGGAAAATCGACTATTCTCCGCATGATTGCGGGGTTGATGCCAATTGACCAAGGAGAGATTTATATCAACGGTGAAAAACGTACAGGCTTAATTGAAGACCAAAGCGATCCCATTGGGATTAGTATGGTGTTTCAACAGGCTGCTTTATTTGATTCCCTAACTGTAGAGGAAAACGTTGGCTTCCTATTGTATCAGCACTCCAAGCTTAATCGGCGTAGGATCAAAGAATTGGTCGATGAAAAGTTAGAGATGGTTGGTTTATCAGGGACGAATAACCGTTTTCCTGCTGAGTTATCAGGGGGGATGCGTAAGCGGGTTAGCTTTGCACGCTCAATTATTTTTAACCCAGACAATCCCCAAAGTAGACCAGAAATCGTACTGTACGATGAACCCACCGCTGGTTTAGACCCGATCGCCTCTACCGTAATTGAAAACTTAGTGCGAGATTTACAGTGTACAGTAAGAGGCTGTGGCACCTACATTATGGTTAGTCATCAACACAGTACGATTCGTCGCACGGCAGATCGAATTATTTTTCTCTACGGTGGCAAAGTACAGTGGATTGGTACAGTCGAGGACATTGACACTACTGATAATCCCCTCGTAAGACAGTTTTTTAGCGGTAGCATCGATGGACCTATTCATGTCAATTGATCGACGGTCTGATTAGGGCTATCTCTGACTAAAATATAATTAAATAATCAAAAGGAGTTGTATGCGATCGCGTACCTTAAGAGAAGGTTCAGTTGGGTTACTAATTATCTTGGGAATTTTGCTGTTTAGCGGATTAGCTCTCTGGATTAAAGGTTTTTCCTTCGGCAACCAAAGCTATCAAATTATTGCCAGTTTTTCTGATGTTAATGGCATCCAAATTGGCGATGGAGTACGTTACCGAGGTTTACAGGTAGGCAGGATCGACGATATTCGACCTAGTAGCAACGGGGTGGATGTGATTATTGAAATTGACTCTAGCGATCTCTTGATTCCGCGAGATGTAACCCTCGTGGCAAATAGCTCAGGGTTAATTGGCAATACTTTTATTGACATTATTCCTGAATCCTCTTTAAGCGCCAAGGTAGCCAATCTGAATCCTGCTGGTCCTAATTGCGATCCTCAGCAAATAATTTGCGATAATGCTCGGCTCAAAGGCGAGAAAGCGATTACCCTAGACGATTTGTTGCCCTACACCTACCGCTTTAGCAAAGCTTATGGTGAACCAGAATTTGTCGCCAAAGTCAATTCAACCGTAGAAAATGCAGGACTGGCTGCCTCAGAAGTTGCCAGGTTAAGCCAAAACACGACGGCATTAGTTAATGAGCTACAAAAAGAGGTGAAAAACACTTCTAAAGAATTGGTTACTACCGCTGAGTCTTTTCAAACCACTGCCCAACAAGTGAATCGATTAACCAACAATGTCGAACAGCTAATTTCCCAAAATGAGTCTAATTTAACCACTACTTTAGAGAGTATTAGCACCACTAGCGATCGCCTCCAAACTTTAGTAGTTAAAATAGATAAAACAGTCGATGCTGCCGATACCAAAAAACTAGCGAGCGATCTCAACAAGTTGACTACTAATGCTGTAATTGCTTCCAATAATCTCAAAAATATTACCGCAAGCCTTGGTAGCGATCGAGGCGTAGTTAGTTTACAGCAGACTTTAGATTCGGCTAGAGTAACCTTTGATAATGCACAGAAAATTACCTCCGATCTAGAATCCCTGACAGGCGATCCTGCCTTTTTGAAAAATGTACGCGATCTAGTCAATGGCTTAGGTGGTTTAGTTTCCAGCACCGAACAGCTAGAACAGCAGATTCAAACCAGTCAAGTAATTAAACCATCACAATCAGATAAATTCACCTCTTTTACTACCACTCCAAATTCTCCCAAAAAGTAGAAGAGTTTGCTTGTTCAAGTAAACTGAATAACTAACACTACCCACTACCCAGCCTAGGCAGATTAATTATCTTAGGAGTTAATAATACTTGAGTTCGACAGGAAATTCTGGTGTATCAATTTAGAGCAACAAGTTGAAATTAGTATTCGCGAGGACGATAATTAGCCCTTTTACCCTTACCCCTTTCCCTTTAACCAACCTAAACCATTTCATTTTGCGGCTCATCGAACTCACGTTAATAATGCGTTCCTGATTTACGATGATGAATCGCTGTAACACCATCAGGTTGTAAAACATTACCCTGTTGAGCGATCGCATACAACAACCAATGATCGCCACATTCTAGGCGATTAGCTACCTGACATTCAACATAAGCTAAAGCATCGCTTAAGATCGGGCAACCATTACTAGCCTCCTCTGTAGTTACATCTGTAAAACGATCTTCTCCTGGAGCAAACGGCTTGAGAAAATGCTTCATCAAGGGAATATGTTTACCTTCAGGCAAAACATTAAGAACAAAGTTATTACCTTTAAATAAAAGAGATTCGATCGCTCTGTCTTTAGCCACAGCCACAGTTAAACCAGGAGGATTAAAAGTAGCTTGGGATACCCAAGAAGCTAACATTGCTCCCGATACTTCCGCTTGTTTAGTAGTAACAATACACATTGAGCCTACTAGTCTACCGACAGCTTTGGCTGTACGATCTACATCAGAATCAATACCTTGAGCCTGTCTTACTTTTCGGCGATCGCGTTTAGCTTTTTTCAAGGCTTGGGCGAAATCTGTACCCGCTTCCTCACAGGTTTTGAGTACTGCATCTGTAGGCGTAAACTTGATGCGGATCGGTTCAAATCCAAACTTATATCCAGCATTACGAAATTTATTTTCTAATAAGTCAACTGCTTCACCACTCCAGCCAAAAGAACCGAATACCCCTGCCAGTTGAGTCTTAGCTGCATTTGCCAAGACAATCCCCAATGCTGACTGAATCTGAGTTGGGGCATGTCCGCCCAAAGTAGGTGAACCCATAATAAAGCCAGCAGATTGCTCAATTGCTGTTTTGATTTCTTCTGGTTTGGCAGATTCAGCATTAATTGACTCTACCGCTACCCCTGCTTTGGTGATTCCTCTAGCGATCGCCTGAGCAATAGTGGCAGTGTTACCATAGGCAGAAGCATAGATCAAAGCCACACTAGATTCACGGCTATTTTGCTGTTGCGCCCAGGTACGATAATCGGCTGTTAGCTCACTTAGGCTATATTTAACCAAAGATCCGTGAGCTGTAGCGTAGACACGAGCAGGTTTAGCCGCTATTTTATCGAGACTAATCATCATTTGCCGTGCGTGGGGGGCAATCAAACAATCAAAATAATAGCGCCGATCTTCGCTATCTACCGTCCAACCTTCATCAAAAACGCGATCGCCACACACATGACAGCCAAATATTTTATCGGTATATAAAACTGCCGTTTGCGGATCGTAAGTACAAAGATGATCGGGGTAACGTGGGTTAGGAGTAGTCACAAACTCTAAAACATGACCTTGACCGAGATCGAGAGTATCTTCTCCCTTAATAATTTGCAGCTTTAATTCTGTATCAGGCAGAATTTTTGCCAGAGATATAGCACCAGGATTAGAACACACAATGGTAATCTGAGGTGCAATGGCAAGTAGAGCTTGGAGAGTGCCAGCACGATTAGGATTAATATGTCCCAGTACGAC
>JBDKJC010000261.1:0-5624 GCA_039796815.1 Cyanobacteriota bacterium
ATTCTCTAGCAGCAGCAACTCCTTTAGCAGGATCAGATTCATCATCCCGACTAACTAATTCTAAAGATCTTCCTCCTAAGACTCCTGCTATATTTACCTCATCAATAGCAACCTGTAAACCGCGAGAGATTGCTTCCCCTGATAAAGCCGATTCTCCTGTCAAAGCCGCCACTAAACCTATTTTTACAGGTTCTTGGCTGGCTGAATTCGTTTGTGGATCTGTGTTAGGCGCTTGTTGCTCTGGAGTACAGCTAGCTAATTGAGAAAGAGCCAAGCCTGTAGCAAAATAGCCAACCCCCTTTAATAAATCACGTCTACGTAGATTGTTATTTTCATTATTCATTTCTTTAACTTGCTCCAATAGATACAATTTATGCTGATTTATCAAAATTCAAAGATAAAAATGTCGTCTAGATTACAACTAAATATGAATTATGAGTCTAAAAATTACCAACGTTACCTTACCAGATAGACAAGGCAATTGGCATGTGGCGATCGCTAATGGTTACATTAGCGAAATTTCTGCTGCACCGATCTGCAAAGCAACTGCTGAAACTTTAGATGCTCAAGGACAATTACTAATACCTGGACTTGTCGATCCGCATATCCATTTAGATAAAGCTTTGTTACTCGATCGCTATCCTGCGGTAGAGGGGACTTTTGCCGAAGCACTACAAAAAACTCTTCAAGCCAAGCAAGAGTATACCCAGTCAGATATTCAATCAAGAGCCAGAAGAGTAATCGAAAAAGCGATCGCCTTTGGTACTACCTCCATGCGCACCCATGTCGAAGTAGATCCGATCGTGCAGTTAAAGTCGATGGCAGCATTGTTATCTTTAAAGCAAGAATACGCCTGGGGTATGACTTTACAATTAGCCGTATTTGCCCAAGAAGGAATTACCAATCAGCCAGGGACAATAGATTTACTCAGAAAAGCGATGGCAATGGGAGGAGATGCAATTGGCTCTGCTCCCTACGTCGATCCTGAGCCAGAAGCAAATATTCGTCTTGTTTTCGATCTAGCTCAAGAGTTTGATTGCGATGTTGATTTTCACCTAGACTTTCTTGATGACAACGCACCTTTATTATTGCCAATCGTAATTGCCGAAACCCTCAAGCGTAACTGGCGCGATCGCGTCTGCTTGGGACATATGACTAAACTAGCGGGGTTGAGTCCAGCAGAACTAGCTGTTTTTATCCCCCAACTAAAAGCAGCTGGGATTGCAATTTTAGCTTTACCTGCTACCGATCTGTATATGATGGCAAAACAGGACACTCACAATGTCAGACGGGGTGTTGCGCCGATCGATCGCCTAGCAGAGTCGGGAGTTAAGGTAGGGTTGGCAACCAATAACGTGCAGAATTTATTTACTCCCTTCGGCGATGGTGATGTTTTAAAAATCTGTACTCTACTGGCTCAAGTTTTACAGCTGGGGACAACTGCTAGCCATCAACTTTGCCTAGAAATGGCAACCTCAAGAGCAGCTCAAGCGATCGGTATTGATAATTATGGGGTTGAAGTTGGAAAAGCTGCCGACTTAGTATTAATCGACGCTGATTCCGTTTCCATGGCGATCGCCACTGCACCTGTTAACAGAACTATAATTAAAAGAGGGAAAATAGTGGCTCAGAGTAAGTTGTCGACTAACTTTAAGAAAGCTCTTAAATAGAAATTTTTACCCAAGATAGCCTAGAGAAATTACTTTTAACATTAGTTGATACATGGTCTTGCGATCGCTCTGTTTTAAGATTTTTATAAGAAAATTGGCTTACTGCTTCAAGGAATTACAGTTCTTATACCGCTTTTAAGACTACTGGCATCACCTCGATAACGAGGGATAATATGAATTGTGGCGTGCTGCCTTGTTTGACCTGCCTCTCTATTAATGTTCATTCCGACATTAAACCCATCAGGCTGAAATTCTTGGCTTAAAATCTCTTGAACTTTGTTTGCCATATACCAGCAGGCAGATTGTTCTTTAAATGGCAGTTCAAAATAATTGGCAACGTGACGCTTAGGAACAATTAAAACATGACCTTTACTCACAGGATAACCATCCAACATGGCATAAGCTGTCGCTGACTCTGTTAATATTGTTAAATTTTTATAGGGATTACAAAATATGCAATTGTTAATCGAATTTCTTTGATGGTTATAATGCACATATTCATATATTTCACACATTTCATTCAAATAAATTGACTGAAATGGAAGTTTCACTATGCACTGATAGGTAGATTTTTTATGGATATAATGTTCCCGAAAACCTTCTTTTTTTAGATCTCTTCTGACTGCATAATACGCTTTGCCTCCTGGTTTTAACAGATGTGCAATTTCCATAAGAATATTCGCTTGTTCTTCAGAAAACAAAACGTTTAAAACATAAAAACAAATGATGGTGTCGAATTTTTCATTAGGGTATTGTGGGAAATAATAAGGGTCATAACCTGCGATATCAAACCCTTTTTCTTGCAAGAGTTTAACATCATTACCAAATCCACACCCAAAGTCTAGTACTTTACCTTGAAATAGGTTTTTATCTAACAAAAACTGGGCGGGAAATGACAAGTAAATTCTTTCTTTGGCTGTGAGATGGCTGAATTTATTTTTTTGTTTTTTCATAGTGGCTCAGAGCAAGTTGTCGACTAACTTTAAAGAAGCTCTTAAAAAAGCTTAGAGCTTAGAGCTATAACTAAGCCTTTCATATTTTTAAAATTTGACTTTTACTAAACAACCCATTCGGTTTCAAAGTTAAAGCAAGACTTACCAGCCCAAAGCCGATAATTTCGCGATAATTGCCACCAAAATAACCTGCTGCTAAAGATTCGACTATGCCATAGAGTATTCCCGCGATCGCAATTCCCCAAGGACTATTGAGTCCGCCAATAATTGCCGTGGCGAAAGCTTTTAACCCCAGTAGGGTAGCCATACCTGCTGAGACATTATAGATAGGTGCAATCAGAATTCCCGCAACTCCTGCTAAAACCGTAGAGAGGGCAAAAGCAAAGGCGATCGCTCCTTCGACATTGATACCCATGATTTTAGCTGTATCGGGGTTTTCGCTAGCAGCCAGAAAGGCTTTGCCCCAAAGGGTACGGGTAAAGGTTAAACGCAGCACCAAAGCGATCGCAATACTGATGACGGGAGTTAATAGCTCTAGCGGAAAAAGACCAAAGCCTAATATATCAATTGGTGTTTGGACTAAAGGAGATGGATAAGCCCTAACTTCCTTACCAAAGGTGAGCATAACTACATTTTCCACAATGATTCCCAGAGCGATCGTGGTCAGTAACCAAGAGTTAGAACCATCAACGGCAAAGGGACGCACGGCTATTCTTTCGATGATTAAGCCAAAAACAGCACAAATGATTAAGGATAGGGGAATGGCGATGATAATATGCCAGCCCCAAGTAATATTAAACCAGTAGCAAATTACTGCCCCCAACATCACCGAAGCACCTTGAGAAAAATTCATGGTGTTGGAAACAGAATAGGTGATTTGAAACCCCAAGGCGATTAAGCTATACACACTGCCGATCGCGATTCCTGAAACAATAAATTGCTGAAGCATTAGTTATTTTCTTTCTACTGGTTGTCTGATGAACAAATTAAAGACATACACCTGGCTTTGGTTGGGATTAATAATTCTGGTACTTCTGGCGATCTTCTGGGCGAAGAATACTTACTATTTACACGTTTTGGGCGCGATCGCCGTAACTGTTTTAGTCGGTGTTGGTTTAAATATCTTAACTGGATTATCAGGACAAGTTTCGATTGGTCATGCTGGTTTTTTTGCCATTGGTGCTTATACTAGCTCTTTATTGATGACTAAGTGGCAATGGAACTTTTGGTTAGCCATGGTTATCGCTGTAGTTATATCTGCGGTTACAGGATTAATTTTAGCTGCCCCAGCCTTACGGGTAAGCGGTCCATATTTAGCTATGGTAACGGTAGCTTTTGGGATTATTGTTGAACAGATCTTAATTGAATGGGTCGATTTAACAGGCGGTTTTGGGGGAATTTTTAATATTCCTCAACCCACGCTGTTTAATTTATCACCAGCGATACGCAATGTGGTCTTGCTTGCCTGGATCGCAGCTATTTTAGCTTTACTATCTTTTGCTGCGGTTAAAAACCATGATTGGGGTAGGGCTTGGCAAGCAGTTCGAGACGACGAAATTGCAGCAACTGCCCTTGGTTTGAATGTCTTAAGGATACGCTTAATCGCTTTTGCCATTTCTGCTGCTTTTACGGGTTTAGGTGGAGTTTTTTTTGCTTCGATTATCGGCTTTATTAGCCCTGGTAGTTTTACGTTTCATCGCTCCATTCTATTTCTTTTAGTTGCTATTTTAGGTGGTTTGGGAACGGTTGCTGGCTCGGTAGTTGGGGCGATCGCTTTGGTGATTTTGCCTGAATTACTCAACAATTTTGCGGAGTATCAGCTACTATTTTTTGGGATTTTACTGTTACTTACTCTATGGCTTACACCAGAAGGAGTAGTTAGCTTTTTCCTCAAACGTCTCGATCGCGCCGAGGCAGTCCATCCACCAGCAATATCTGGGCAGAATTCGCCCTTGGTAGTCAAAAATCAAACCGATTTACCCCTGAAAGTAGAACAAATAACCATTAGTTTTGGTGGTGTCAAAGCTGTCAATAAAGTCGATTTTGTCGCTCAATCGGGAACTATAACTTCAATTATTGGCCCTAATGGTGCAGGTAAAACCACCTTACTCAATCTTCTGGCGGGTTTTTATACTGCTGAATCTGGTAGCGTTTATTTAGGAAAGCTGGATTTAACAGGTAAAAATAGTTTAGAAATTGTGGGTGCAGGTTTAAGTCGCACCTTTCAAACTACTCGCCTGTTTGATTCCCTTTCAGTGTTAGATAATTTAAAAGTTGGCTATACTGGCGATCGCTTGGGTAATATCTTCACAGCTTTACTGGGTAGAAAGCAAACCAAAACCCCTTTAGAAAGCAAATTAATTGAACTACTCGCTTTTGTGGGCTATCAGGATAATATTCATGCCCGTGCTGACAGTTTAGCATTTGGCGATCGCCGTTTAGTCGAAATTGCCCGTGCTTTAGCCACCAATCCCCAGATAATCTTGTTAGACGAGCCAGCAGCAGGATTATCAGAGCAACAGCGAAAGGGATTAGCCAGACTTTTGCGTTGTTTAGCCAATTCAGGAATCAAAGTAATTGTCATCGAACATGACATCAATTTAGTCATGGAAATTAGCGATCGCATTGTCGTTCTCGATCGCGGTAAAGTCATCTGTAATGACATCCCTGTTCGGGTAAGAAACAATCAACAGGTTTTAGAGGCTTATTTAGGAGTTGCCCAGAATGATATTAATCCAACCCTAAGCAACTCAACAACACCAATTTTGGCTGTTGAAAACCTCAGTGCTGGATATGGAAAACTTCAGGTATTACAAGCAGTATCTCTAGAAGTTCGTCAAGGAGAATTAGTCGCCGTCGTCGGTGCTAATGGTTCAGGGAAAACTACCCTACTTAAAAGTATTACTCAACTAGTAAAGGCGCGATCGGGACGAGTATTATTTCGCGGAGAGAATTTAACGAAGTTATTACCGCAACAACTAGCCAGTCAAGGTATTGTCTT
>JBDKJC010000262.1:0-5609 GCA_039796815.1 Cyanobacteriota bacterium
ATGGCACAGGAAATTATGATTGTCACCCCGGCAATTGCTAATTTAATTCGTGAAGGTAAGGCTGCTCAAGTATATTCCGCCATTCAAACTGGGGCAAAAATGAACATGCAAACAATGGAACAGGCTTTGGCAGATTTAATTAAAAAAGGTATCGTCAGCATGGAAGAAGGATTAGCTAAAAGTTCTCGACCAGATGAATTACAGCGCTTGGCAGGCAGTGCTGTGGGAGATATGGGGATGATGGCTAATGCTAAAGCGGGCGCTAAACGCAGTTAATTGTTATTTCAACTAACTATTTGGCAATCACTAACTATCAATTATTTAATTTATTTATGTCTACCTACATAGCAAAAGTCAAAGACCATTCAGGAAAAGTCTTTAATCAAAAAATTGACGCTGCTTCTGCCGAACAAGCTCGTTTAGTACTCAAAAATAGATATGTCGCAGTCGGTAAAATTAATAAAGCTGGTTTAGAAATCAATTTAGAGCCATTACAGTTAGCCTTGGCTAAAGTAACGGTCAAAGATAAGGCAGTTTTTTCCCGCCAGTTTTCCGTAATGGTCAATGCTGGGGTGGCAATCATTCGGGCGTTGGGTATTTTGTCAGATCAAGCACCTAATCCTAAACTTAAAAGAGCATTATTAGGTATTAGTGCAGAAGTACAGCAGGGTACTAGTTTATCGGAATCGATGAAAGATTACCCTGAATGTTTTAATAACCTCTATGTTTCAATGGTTGAAGCTGGGGAAGCTGGTGGTGTTTTGGATGAGGTACTGATGCGACTGTCTAAACTGCTAGAAGACATGGCCAAGTTACAGAACCAAATCAAGTCAGCTATGGCTTATCCCGTAACAGTCGGGATTTTTGCTGTAATTGCCTTTTTAGGGATGACGATCTTTCTAATTCCCGTTTTCGGCAAAATTTTTGAGAGTCTAGGCGCAGAATTACCCTTGCTGACTCGCGTTATGCTGGGCATCAGTGATATCCTTCGTAGTTGGAAAGTTTTAATTCCGATTGGGGTATTTGTGGCAATTAGCTTTGTAATCCGTAATTACTATAAAACGCCGATGGGTCGTCTACAAATTGATGGCTTTATGCTCAAAATGCCACTGTTTGGTGATCTAAACGAAAAAATTGCCGTAGCTCGCTTTTGCCGAATTTTTGGTACTTTAACTCGTTCTGGTGTTCCCGTATTGCAATGTTTTGATATCGTCTGCGACACCATTGGTAACCAAGTACTAGTCAATGCTGTACAGGCTGCCAAAAGCGATATTCAACAGGGTGGCATGATTTCTTTGGCAATTCAAAAAGAAAATGTCTTTCCTGCCCTGGCAATTCAAATGATTAGTATTGGAGAAGAAACTGGTGAACTAGACGGCATGATGGAGAAAGTAGCTGATTTTTATGAAGATGAAGTAGAACAGTCAGTTAAAGCCCTTACTAGTATGATTGAACCAATTATGATGGTTGGTATTGCTGTGATGGTAGGGACTATTTTGCTGTCAATGTATCTACCGATGTTCTCGATCTTCGATCAGTTGGGTTAATGGTTGATTTTGTAACCAGTATTCGGAGCTTGAAAATTCTATGATATTCGTCAAAAAAGCTAATTATGAGACATTGCTGGCAGAATACAGTACTCGTAGTGGGGCGATCGCTTTACTGAAGCAATATCGTCCTTATCTTGAGGCATTACCCAGTATTCGTCGTCCAGAACAAAGTTTGATTACGATTCCTCTTCCTGTAGTGCGGATTCGCCGACCAGAACTATCCTCAAATTATTCTTTACAAGCTAAAACTCCTCGGGTTGCCACTTCTCTTCCCTGTGATTTAGCTATTTTGATGTGTGACCCAGAATGGAAGATTAAGATGGGTGCAGAGATTATTGTTTTTATCCATCGTCCCGAAGAAGATTTTTCCGATCTGATTGATCGCTGGCGTAAGACTCAGGTTTATCTTGACCAGGACTATGAATGGTTAATGCCACCTACTGAACAGCACATGATTAGCGAAGCAGCTGAGGCAATTAATCCTCTGTTTGTAGTTTTTGAGGGAACAAGCGATCGCCTTAAGCAAGGTTTGGCTGGTGCTGGCTTTCCTTATATTGTTCAGGCTCTTGATTTTCTGGTTGAGCCAGCCGTTGAAGCGGTTGAAGCCGTGGAAATATTCTCGGATCTCGATTGAAGACTGAAGCTCAAAATAGACCTGTCTTGAAAATAGGAGGCAGAATAAAGCTATTTTCATTACTGGGTTGTGAACGACAGTTCATGGCATCTCTTGCATAAATAAAATTTAAATCAATTTTATTTATGCAAGAGTAGAATATTGTTCCTTCTTGATGCAGTCCTAAAGGATATATCCGCAGGTGTATCCTTTAGGACACCTTCGGATATCGCTCATGGGGCTTGCCCTAAAGGACTAACTTCGTGTCGCACCGCTTAGTTTGGTGGAAACCCCCAAGACCGCCCTAAAGGATTAGCTCCTCACGTCGCGTCCGCTGCATCGCTTTTCCCTTTACCCTTTCACCTTTAACCTGACCTCACGCAAGAAGTTTGATAGGGATTTGGGGAATTAGGGGGAACAAATCAACTGTACTTTCCCTAATTCCCTAAGCCCCTAATTAATCAAAGTCCAGTTGTGCCTTAAATTGCCTAACGTCAGTTAATTTTAGTGAGGATAATCCCCTTGACGAGCATTACTATCAGAACGGGGTTGAATTACTCCATAACCTCCATGATTGCGACTGTAGATGACGTTGATCTCATTTGTTTCGCTATTGTGAAACATATAGAAATCATGATCGATCAGCTGAAGTTGTGCCAAGGCTTCTTCCGTGGTCATGGGGGGCATGGCAAAATATTTACTTCTAACTACTGTGGCGGGCAATTCAGGCAGGCGATCGCTATTTAACTCGTTAACTTCCACTAGCTCTTCACTGTCAACCACTTCTTCTGGTCGTATATGAGCATGAGCATTTTTGGCTAGATGCTTTTCTTTATATTTGCGTAACTGACGAGCAATTTTATCTGCTACCATGTCGATACTTGCGTAAAGACTTTCGCTACCTTCTTGAGCGCGAATTACCGTACCATTGGCAAATACGGTTACTTCCGCCTTATGTTTTCTTTCGATCCGCGAATTGCGCGCCACAGATAAATGGACATCTACTTTGCTAGTTATATTCTGAAAATGTTTAACTGCTTTTTCTAACTTCTGTTCGACGTAATCATGAATTGATTCTGTGACTGCAATGTTATTTCCTTGGATCAAAAGTTTCATACTCGTTACTCCATAATTTACAGTTTTAAAGCTCTATCGTAAAATCTAATCTTGCTGGAAAATTGCCATAAAATATACGAATCCCTATAAAGTTAAAACTTGGTTCTATCATTAGTAATCAATAACCAAAAATTGCTTTTAAAGTTCAAAACAAACTATTTCACTACTAGCATTACCCATATTCAAAACACACAATAACTATGTTTTGCTTTTTGAATTAGTGGTGCTTACAAGTATGATCGTGATACCCTTACTTTGATACACGGTGAGCTATCAATCTATTTTATCTTCTTTATATTTATAGAGATTCGGTTTGTTTAAATCAAAAAACTGCTGCACTTTGATTTCTACCTTGGAGATAGTTTGCAGTTTTAATTTATCTTAGTAATTTCCTCAAGCAATTGTATCTTTCTCTAGCTTTATAGCTACTACACTAACACTTTAACTCTTAAAAAACAGCAAAACATTTATTTTTTTCATGTTACGTTACATTGATTGACATTTTTTTAAGTAGACTGTAATTCATGTCACAAAATAATAGAGCTTGCGGATTAGATAATCAAGGAATAGTAAGTTATGGTCAGGCTTGGGACTATCAGCGATCGCTAGTAAAAGCAAGAATTAATAATCCGAGCTTAAATGATGTTTTGATTTTATTAGAACATTTTCCTGTTTATACTTTGGGGACAGGTTCAACTTTAGATTTTCTTAACTTTGATCCGCAAGCAGGAGAATTTGAGATTCATCGAGTTGAACGAGGAGGAGAAGTTACTTATCATTGTCCTGGGCAGTTGGTGGGCTATCCAATTGTTAATCTGCGCTATTATCAACAAGATTTGCATTGGTATCTTCGGCAATTAGAAGCGGTGATTATTAATACTGTGGCTAATTATGGTTTGTCCGCCTATCGTGTTCCAGACTTTACGGGAGTATGGATAGAAGGCAAAAAGGTCGCTGCGATCGGCATTAAAGTACGTCGTTGGATTACTATGCACGGTTTTGCGATTAATGTTTGTCCTGACATGAGTGGGTTTAAACAGATAGTCCCCTGTGGAATTGCCGACAAGCCAGTAGGTAGTTTACAGGAATTTGTTCCAGAGATTAAAGTAGAGCAAGTTCGGATTGATGTAGCGCAGGCTTTTGCCTCTGTATTTCAAATAAAATTAGTTGAACAAGATGTTCTCAATTAAGAAATCAACCACGTCATTTATGAATCAGACAGATCTTAAATCTATTAATAGTTACCATTGGAAGAACATTCGTTTAATCGCCACAGATATGGATGGGACTCTGACTCAAGGAGAAAAGTTTGATGCTAAATTATTGCAAGTTTTAACTAAACTAGCGGCTGCGGGAATTGATGTCTTAATCACCACAGGAAGATCGGCAGGATGGGTACAGGCGATCGCCACTTATTTGCCTGTAGTGGGAGCGATCGCTGAAAATGGCGGTCTAGTTTATTGGAATCACAATCCACAGCCGTATATAATTGGCGAAGTCGATATTATTCAGCATCGTCAGCAATTACAAAGAGTTTTTCAACTACTGCAAGATAAATTTCCGCAAATCAGGGAGTCCGTTGATAATCCTTTCCGCATGACCGACTGGACATTTGATGTGGAAAACTTGAGTCCTATCGAATTGGAACAAATAGAAATGGTATGTCAGTGCCAAGGTTATGGTTTTACCTACAGTACGATTCAGTGTCATATTAAACCAATTTACCAGGATAAAGCCTATGGCTTAAACAAAATTATCTCTCAACACTTTCCCCATTTAAAACCATTAGAAATCGTCACCATTGGCGATAGTCCTAATGACGAATCGATGTTTAATCAGGCAGAATTTCCCTTGTCGGTGGGAGTAGCGAATGTAATTAAATATCGCGATCGCCTTAAGTATTTGCCTACTTATGTGACTAGCAAGTCTGAGGGAGAAGGATTCTGTGAGTTAGCAGCATTAATTCTTAGTGTTTCTGTCTAAAGAATTAGCTTTTAGTTGTTGCAATAATTGACACAAGACTTACGTTACAATCAATTTCAGGGATTTAAGTCAGTTTTCAGTACCTGAACAATGTCTTTGATTTTCCATTACCCATTACCCATTACCCATCTTCCTTAGAAAATTTACCTTCCACAAGTACTTATGACCGTATCTCATCCTGTAGATTTTCAAGACGCTTTTGATATTATCGTGGTCGGTGGTGGACATTCTGGCTGTGAGGCAGCTTTGGCAGCAGCTAGATTAGGCTGTCGCACCTTAATGTTGACCCTGAATTTAGATCGGATTGCTTGGCAACCGTGTAACCCTGCGGTGGGAGGCCCTGCCAA
>JBDKJC010000263.1:0-5608 GCA_039796815.1 Cyanobacteriota bacterium
GACTGCACCTGAGAATCGAGACTTGGGAATAGTCAAATCACCTCGCCCTAAACGAGTCAAACCACCTCTTGATTTATCTCCGAGTCCCTCTTGACACAAGGGATTTAAGCTTAACTTGTCACCAATGGTTATTAAGTCATCCACTACACCAAAAGTGCTTCCACTAATCTCCTCGTATTTATAGTTTTCAGTAGTATATTCATCTGAGAAGACAGCAATATCTTTATTTCCTTCACCTCCATTAAGGAAATCGCTAGCTCCATCTCCTTGTAAACGGTCATTACCTTTTTCTCCTTTTAAAACATCGTAACCAGCACCACCTTCTAAACGATCATCTGCTTCACCCGCTGAAATCGTGTCTTGTCCTTCGTTGCCTAGAATGCGTTCTCTCAGGTATGAACCTTTAATTGTGTCATTTTCACCAGAGCCAATAATTGCACTCTCTGGTAGATCCTTCCCAGTCAAATTACTTCCACCTGAAGAACGCATAGTTTTGACAATATTGTCATAAGCATCAGTGGTTATTAATGCGCCAATATTATCTTTAAACAATCCTCCACTAGCACTATAAACACCTACTAACCGAGGAACAGTATCCCCTTCTAAATATGTCCAGAAACCACTACCACTTTGTCCTTGTTCTGCATCTAAGGTTTCGTTTAAGCTGAATTGTCCATCTGAATTAACACTATCTATTGTTCCTGTGGCGGTGAACATTTTTACGGCATCAGTTAAAAATGAGACACCCGATGGTTTTAATAAAGATTCTGAAGGAATGCCATTTTCGTCAGTAATAAGGAATTGTGCATTTTTGCTAGCGGATTCTTGAAGATTGACAGTTCCATCTTCATTAGTGGAAAAGTCAGTATCTTCAACCGACCCTGGGAAGCCTGCGGTAGTAACCTGAAAGTTTTGAGCATCTTGTGGATCGACAAAAGCAGCTAAACCAATGTATTGTGATGGTTTGCCGATTGGTTGATTTAAAGTTATTAGTCCCAAATCTTTTCCACCAATACCACTGCGATCATTACCATTGAAGCCAGGTGCTGGATAGCTAAAATTAGTTGTATTGAAATTCAAAATTGGCGTTCTGCTTCGAGAAGATAAAACTACAGCATCTTCTCCCAATCTTACTTTTGCTTTTGACTCTTTAAAAATTACGTGACCAGCAGTCAATACGTAATTTGGCGCAATGAGACTGCCTGTACTAACATTAGTTACCACATCACTATTTGGTATTGGAACAGGATATAAGAGATCTATTCCAACTACTGCATCAATACCATCAACGTTGAAGTTTGTTACTATCGAACGATTATCTTCACCTTTAATAGACATAATTTTATTTCTCCTTACAAAATAAACGGTTAATTACATAATTACGAGGTATATAATTTTTCTTGAGTAAAACGATTTTTCCGTTTCGACTCAGAAGTAGATATTTAGAATTTATTGCACCTTCAGCTTTGGGACGACCAAAATAAATACCCCAATGCCAGCGAATTGTAGACTTAATAAAAGCTCTGTCATCTTGAACATCAATTAATAAATGATTAGGTATTTTTGTCCAACCATCGAAATCCATTGGATATCCTGTTGCTGAAACTAAAAGCTGAGACTCATCTGCGTGAAGAGAACGAAATCCAAATAAATCTGCGGAATAAATTTCTCTCCATTTATCAGAAAATCGCTTAAATATTGAAATATCCCATCCACCAGAATATATTGCTAAAAAGTCATCACCTAGTGCCACAGGAGAACCAAATCCTTCTGTTTTTTCTGTGGGCAAAATTTTTGATATAGAAATTGTTTCTAGTTCGCCTTCCTCATTGACTAAATAAACTCCTCCTTTAGTTGGTAGATCTGATGCGCTAATGGCGAGAGACCTAGTGTTTCCTGCAATACTGTTACCGAAATTTCCTCGTTTGGTTGGTAAAATTGGTGGTTTAATGATGGATTCAACTTTCAATGTAGTTGGATCAACGATTAAAACCTTGTCAGGTTTCTTACGATAGTCTCTTCCAACTGTAGTTTCCAAAGCAATTTTGTTATCAAATACTTTGACGGCATATCCTGTAGGATTGATTTGATCGGGTATGTTAATTTCTTTGAGAGGATTTTGATTGTCTTTTTCTAATTGCAGAGAATAAACAAAACCACGATAGTTGTATTTATTTTTAGTATCTTCATCAAAATTACTAGGTACAAAATCGCTAAAAGCACCAATAATTAATTGATTGTGATTAAAAATTAAATACTTACCAAAACCAGAACCAACTTGGTCAATAATGGAATTTTTTGGTGGATATATTTCTCTAGTTCTCGACCACTTCTTCTCAGATTGGTTGTAGCCATAAATAGCGACACGATTAACTTCAGGATCACCAACAGCAATGTATTTATCAGTAATTGCCAGGGCTTGACCAAAATGCAAACTGTCTTCGAGTTTTGATTCCAAGCAAGTTAGAGAAGTGGCAGAATAAATTAAATTTTGCGAAACCTTGACAAAAATAATTAGACCAACAACACATATAAATACTCCTAATATTTTGAATACTTTTTTCATCATTTACTTTTAGCCAAAATTACAAATAATTTAACTATAATACTTTTGGCTTAATACAATACATTTACTAGCTTAGAAAACTAATAATATCGAGCAAGCTAAAGCTAACAAAAACTTTGCCAATAGATTAACTTACAAATAATTTAAATACTTATCGAACTAGTGATTACGAATGCAATGTGATTCAAATCAATCAAAAAAATGTTTCAACTCACATCTTGTATCATTGATAACATTAGGGGGGGGGGTGAATGTCAATGATAATTATGAATTTTAAGTAAAGTAAATTATTTAGGCAATTGCTAACTTTATTTGCTAATTAATTATGATGTATTTTTACTTAAGTAAAATCTAGAATAGCGCTTTTACTTAATAGTAATTACGCTTAATTTATTGCATCTATCAATATTAATTTGATTGGCATTTATTTATTTTGAAATTATATACTGAGTGTGTTGGGTTTCACTTCGTTCTACCCAACCTACAAGATCGGCGATCGCACTTAAAACTCCGAATTCACGTTTAAATATATTGTAGGTCTGAAGCTAACTGCTCTTATGGTTAAATTAAAATTAAAGCCTTGTGATCTTTGCCACAATTTAGTAAATATTCGCTATCGTATTCGATATCAGGAGTCTGGAGACTGGGTATTAGTCTGTCCTGACTGTTGGCAAGAAGTTAGTCAAGATAACCCCAGCTATCGTTATGGTGGTACTTGGAAAGCAAAGCGATAAGCTGTATCTATACATAAATATAAAACTAAGTAATCTGTGAGAAAAACATCTAGCAATAGGTTTAGTTACAATGTTTGACCGACTAACTAATTTATCAATCCAGAGTCAAGCTTTAAATTACTGGTTAAATCGCTTGATTGCTGTTGCTCTGATTCTAATTGTGAGTTGGGTAAATTTTTGCTCTTCAGCTACAGCACTTTTAAGGCAACATCACGAAACTCCTAGTGTATTGCGTTATCATGCCCAAGACTCTCTAAAAGACCGCAACGGTAATACCTGGCAAGTACTACTATTTCCTGAAAATAACCAAAACCAACAGACTACCTACTATTTACGCCTAGTCGGATTTCCTGGAGTTAATTCATTTAACCATCCTGAAGCGTTAGAAATTCTTACTTCTGGGGGCAAAGTCTTCACTGCCACAGATGCTTATACCCAACTTGCTCCTGTACCTAATGTGGGACAATATGATTTTACTTCAATTATAAATCAACTGCCAGGTAAACAAAGCTTAAAACTATCCGTCCCACTGCAAGACAATCAAGAGCTAGCCCTGAAAATTCCTCCAGAGGTGCTAACAGAATGGCTGCTATTAACTCAAGAAATTGAATAGGGAAGAGGAAGATATTGAGTACTTTTGAATCTGCAAAGCTGACAAAAACGCTAAGTTGTCGCTAGACTTGATTAGCTTTTAAAATTTGCTGTTATTTTTATAGTAGCGATCGGGAATTCTAGATACAGTGTTCTACAGCTAGTTGTTGCAACGGCAATTTAATTTAATGGATGCAGAAGAGTTAGTGCTGCTCTACCAACAGGGCAATAGAGATTTTAGCCGTGCTAATCTCAGTCAAATTCAGATTTTACAGATTGAACTAGTCAGCATAGACTTTAGCCGAACTGAGTTAGATTGGGCAAACTTTAGTGGTACTAACCTAACGGATGCTAATTTTAGTCGGGCAAATCTCAGCAACGCTCGCTTAATTAAAACTAATATGGCGAGAGCTAATTTAAACAGTGCAGATTTAGCAGGAGCAGATCTTAGTTGGGCTAATTTAGAAAATGCCTCCTTAGCCAGAGTAGACTTAAGCGACGCAAATCTTAGTCAATCATTTTTTTGCAATGCCAACTTAGCTGATGCTGATTTAAGTGGAGCAAATTTGAGTCGAGCTAACCTAAGCGGAGCAAATCTGAGTCGAGCTAACCTAAGTGGAGCAGATCTGACAGGAGTAAATTTAAGCGGGGCAGATTTTACTCGTGCAGATTTGAGCGAAGCGAATTTTACCGATGCGGATCTCAGCTTCGCTAGCTTTAATCGAGCCGATCTTAGTGGCTGTAGTTTACGCCAATCAAATTTAGAACAAGCATCTTTACAAGGGGCAAACCTGCGTTCGGCTAATCTACGAAGTGCCATCTTAGCAGGAGCTATTTTAAAAGACACAGATAGAAATAATAGCAGTTTGGCAACTATCTCTCAACTAAGCTTGTCAAATCTGCAACCAGATCACAAAATCGATTTTTGTTCGGCTAACCTAATGGGAGCGAACTTACAGGGAGTTAATTTACAAAATGCTAATTTTAGATTTGCCTTGCTGTTTAAAGCGACTTTAGAAAAAGTAAACTTAAACAGTGCTAGCTTAGTGGATGTTTATTTACGAGGTGCTAATTTAAGAGGTGCTAATCTTAAAGATAGCGTTTTAAGCGGTGTTAACTGGAAAGGAACAGTTATGCCTGATGGTACAACTCACCCGTGAGGTATTGAATACTTAAAATAAAATTAAAGCTCATTTAAGTATTCAACCGAACTTGATATAAGTCACTCTTTAGTAGCTGCGATCGCCATTGTTGCACCTGGTACTTGGCGCAAACGATCCATTACTTTAACTACTTGTCCGTGTTCGACTTTTTCATCGGCGTTAATAATTACCAATGAATCGGAATTTGGTTTAATTTTCTCCGTCAATGTAGCTTTTAATTGAGCGAGTTCGATTGGCTGCCGATCTACGAACATATCTCCATCATTTTCAATGGTGACGTTGATCTGTGCCGTTTGTTTGGGTTCGGATGTCTGGGCTGAAGGCAAATTAACTGGTAAACCTTGCGATCGCGTTAGTGACAGAGAAGAAACCATGAAAAATGCCAAAATCGCAAAGATAACATCAATCATCGGCACGATATTAATCTCAAAATTCTCTTCAGGTTCGTTAATGGGGCGCATATTTTCTTGCTCCTAGATGAAAACGACGATATAGCAATTCTAACTGACCACCATATTCTTGAATTAATGCCAGTTCCTGTAAATATAAACCCC
>JBDKJC010000264.1:0-5607 GCA_039796815.1 Cyanobacteriota bacterium
TATCGATCCAATCCCTTTAACCGAAGATTCTCCTTTACGCTCTCAACTTTATCCTTATCGTGGTCTTTCTGACGATCCTTTTGCTCATGATTATGACAAAATTCCCGTAGAGCAAGTTTTGATGAATGCTAATAATTTACCAGCAACAATTCTCAGGCTACCTATGGTTTATGGTGTTAACGATAATTGGCATCGCCTATATCCTTATCTCAAACGAATGGATGATAATCGCCCTGCAATCATACTAGAAGAAAAATTAGCGCATTGGCAAGGTGGTTATGGTTATGTGGAAAATGTCGCTAGAGCGATCGCCTTAACAGTCAATGAGCAAAAAGCCACAGGGAGAATTTATAATGTTTGCGAGTCAGTAATAACAGTAGCAGATTTAATTAGAGCGATCGCCAATATTGTTGGTTGGCAGGGTGAAATAGTAATTCTGCCCAACAACCAGATGCTAGATACCTGGAAATTTGAAACTAATTTCGAGCAGCATTGGTTTACAGATTCAACTCGTATTCGCACTGAATTAGGTTATACAGAAATCGTTGAGCGCCGTGAAGCATTAAGACGGACTATTATTTGGGAAAGAGAAAATTCTCCTAAAGCACTGACGGAAATAGGTCAGGCTAAATTGTTAGATTATCAAGATGAAGATACAATTTTAGCTAACTTAAAACTATGAGTTCACTTGACATTTGCTTGCATTATTTCTGAGTAAACGAAATAAATCGTATTTACAGCGATCGCCACCCAAATGTTAAATTAATCTGGCATAGCTGCTTAATTTCCTTTAATACCAAGACAATTTCCCCACAAATCCCTTACTTGACACATTTTTAGTCCTCCTTCTACATCCATAGGACCGCGATAGAGAGTAGCACCAATTTTTAGCAAATAATCTAAGCGTTTTTGAAAGTCATCTGTTTGCCAATAGACGACCGAACCTGCTGCACCAGAGCTAACTTTCTGGTCGGCAGGAACAATTTCCAGCATGACACCCAGATAGTCAAGGTAGACAAAATCTAATTCGGCTATTAAACGCTTCTTTGCCTCAGGAAACGCTTTTTGATACCAGATTAAACCTGCTTGGGGATTATCGACATATATCAAAATTGAGCAAATCGGTAGGTTAGATGAAAACATTTAATTACAAACTTAAATCACAAAATAGTCAATAGCGATCGCTTATCATGTTTCTGTCAAATATTAGCTATGAATCATTAAGCAATTTTAAGTTCAGTGGTTCAGACAATTTCTCAAAACACAAACTTTGAATAGCCCGTAACAAATTCAACTCGACATTTTAGCTAAGTGCTGTAATTCTTCCAAGACTCCCGAAACAGAACCCTTCAAAGCCTGATGGACGGCCGATAACTTGGCTAAATCTAGCTGGTGCGTCCATTCGTTCATAAAAAACTTTTTGACTTCTATAGCTAATACGCAGGCAGAATCAGGAAAATGTTGGTGAACCCACTCAGCAAAATATCCTCCTTGAAACTTAACGTTTTCTCGAATATCTAACTGTCTACCCAGAAAATCAAACCCTCTCATGTCGTGAATAAATCGTTCGACTACAGGGTGCCAATATTCTCGGTTGAGAGATCCTGTACCTAAATTAATCTCTGGGTTGTCTATTTCCTTCGCTGGGACTTGCATTCCTTGACGGTAGTGATTGTAAGTATGTAGATCGTAAATCACAAAGCGCCCGTAGCGTTGCTCTAATGTTCGGCAAATTTGATCGACTTGAGTATAGAAGGCATCATACTCCGCTAAAGATCGTTCAATTAAATCTGGAGGTAGTTGTGACTGCCAAACCTTTAATCCCCAAGCATCTTCGGGCTGAAGGTAAATAGCCTGATGGCGAGGACGATTGAGATCGATTTCAAAACGCGATCGCAAAACAACTAGTCTTGTTTCAGCAATATCTGTCCAGACAGCCGTAAAAGGGTCTTCTTCTCGCTGGCGCTCATCTGAGCTAATAGCCAGCAATTGTTTTACTTCTGAACGTACATCATGACCATCATGAAGAGCTACCGCAAAAATTGGTTGATGTCCCTTAGTTGATATCCAAAGCTGTGACATATTATATTTTTTGGTGTCAGTATGAACTACCCCACCTCAAGGAGGATAGGGTTTCCAACTTCATCATCCTGTACTTTTTTTGCTTTGATTGCTGGGAACTTTTTAGCACCCAAGTAACTACCGTCGTTAGGTATTATTTTTTCGCTCATAATTCGCTTACTGGTTATTGATTATTGAGCGAATATTGATAAAGTTAAGAACTTAGCAAGGCTTTTACTTCTCTGTCGGTGGTTCAAATCCGCCTCCCGCCATTTTAATTAGGCTCAATTACTAATATTTTTCAGGGACAAATTTTTGTGTTTCCAACGGAGGCCGTTCATAGTCTATTGCTTTCTGTCGGGGAGGTAGCTTTATTTTTTCTACAGGTAAATCTTCGTAGGGAATAGTTTCTAAAAGGTGACTAATAAAGTTTAATCGTGCCTTTTTTTTGTCGTCAGCTTCCACTACATTCCAAGGTGATTCAGGGATATCTGTGGCAGCAAACATCTCATCTTTTGCCCTGGAGTAATCGACCCATTTTTCCCTTGCATGTAAGTCCATTGGGCTAATTTTCCAGCGTTTGGTTGGATCTTCCATTCTTTCTCGAAACCGTTTTTCCTGTTCGCGATCGCTGACGGAGAACCAATATTTTATTAAAATAATTCCCGATCGCTGAATCATCATCTCAAACTGCGGACATGAGCGCATAAACTCGTTGTATTCGTCATAGGTACAAAAACCCATAACTTTTTCTACCCCCGCACGGTTGTACCAACTACGATCGAATAAAACTATTTCTCCGGCTGCGGGAAAATGAGCTACGTATCTTTGGAAATACCATTGAGTTCTTTCGCGATCGCTAGGAGTTCCTAACGCCACTACTTTACAAACACGGGGATTTAAGGTCTCACTAATTCGTTTGATCGCCCCACCTTTGCCTGCTGCATCGCGGCCTTCAAACAGAACCATTACCTTTAAGCCTTTGTGCTGTACCCATCGCTGTAGCTTAACTAGTTCAATTTGTAACTTGGCTAGTTCTTCTTCATATTTTTTCTTGCTTATTTTCTGAGTTGGTTTACGCTTTTGTTTACTATTTTTTACAGACTTACTTTCCCGTTCATGCTGATTTTTTTTAACCATAATTTTTTTGTTCTATTTAAATTTCTTCTAACTAATCAGTTTTTTCATAATCACCACCTGAACCATATTTCCAAGTATCTAGCCAACGCTGATAATAATATTGCTGAGTTGGTGACAAATTCACTAATGGTTGAATTAACTTTCCTCCACGATATAAACCGCTATACAATGCCAAGTTAAAATAATGAACCAGCCAACTGACTAGAGAGTTAATTCCAATCTGCGGTAGCAAAGGCAAGACTAACATCGGATTAACCAGTGGCAAAGTTTTCGCTAAAGGGGCAAACTGAATTACATCCTGTAAAAATGGTTTGAGTACATCATCTCCCAAACGATCCATCACGGCAAAAACTCCATCCATCAGGTTATTAATCTGTTCGGGATTAACTTCTTTCCCTACCTCGACACTCATTGTTTGCTGAAATAGCCAAGTGACAGAAATATTTGGTTGATATGGTTGCAATAAAGTTAAGTCTCGATCTTTTAACCTATCTACAGTCAAAGCTGAGTCAATGCCTTGGGTCAAACGTTTTAAATGTCTAACCATTGCTCCAAAGCCACCAAAACTAACGGGAGACTGAGCACCTGCGCTGTCACCTACAGGTAAAATTCGATTGAATGGTAATTCGATCGGACTGTCTTTATAGGCGGGAAAAAAGCCAAACAGAAATCGTTTGAATTCTAGCTGTTCTAGTTCAACGCCCTGATATTCAGGCAAGAGTCGAAGATATTCAGTCATAAAATCTTCTATGCTTGGTCTGGCAGGGTCAGCATCGAGATAGCTAAACATATAGGTGGTACGACCATCTTGAGCAGGAAACGCCTCCCAAAAATATTGACAGTGATTAACGATCGGCGTAAAAGAATAGATTAAATCTCCCGTATTGTTTTCGGGAAACCCTGACGCACAACTACCAACTACCATACATACTGCATCGGGTTTCGCTTCACTTCTCACTTGCTGAATAATCGGCGAAAAATGACCCATGGCATCAATTAAAAGACGTGTTGTAATTGTCCGTTCCCCTGCTGCCACTACTACCCCATCAGGATGTACTATCGCTGATTTAAACGCTGTATTTTCTAGCAGCTTGCCTCCTGCTTGTAGAAATTTCTGTTTTAGCTGCTCTAATAAATAGACAGGATCGACTCCAATATTTAATACATCTTTAACCCAAACTTCCGAACCTGTTTTAAAGCTTACTCTTGCGGGATTATATTCAGTGGCGATCGCTATTTCTAATTCTGCTTCAGTCAATAATTCTAAGTCAACAAAAGTCCGTAACTCGTGACGAGAGATATTCCATTCTTGTTCTCTACCTCGTAAAATTCCTCGCTCAATTAAAGTAACTGACCAACCGCGCTGCTGTAGTGCTGTGCCAAGCAATATGCCTAACGTCCCACCACAAATTACTAGGTCTGCATCAGTCTGACCAATGTCCACGGCACTATTGCTGACAACTTTTGCTGCATCAAGTTTTCCCGTTCGTAAAGCCGACCAAAACTGATCCGCACGTCGTAATCTGGCTAATACGTTATCTGGCTGCTGAGACAGTATTTCTGACGTTAAACTCATTTAGGCAACTGTGTTACTAACTACGATCGGGTTGAGTTGAATAGTATCTTTAACTTAACCTAAATAGCCCTCAAACTGTTGAATTGAGCGTGGAAACTGGGATTTTTTCCGCAATAGTCGTAATTAGTTCTACACCAAATTCTTCTTCAAACACTTGTTTTTTGTAGCTGAGATTCCATAATTCCAGAGAACATCGATCGCCGATTTCCGTAGGTTCAATTTGAAAAGAGAGAATGCGATGAAGATCATCATACTGACAAATTACTTGGGCGATCGCACCTTGGTTTCTACGGTCTAAAGCTACTGCTAGTCTTAGAATGGCGCTTAGTTGACGCACCATTAGCTGATGCTGTTTGTGTGGCAATTTATAATAGGCTTCATGTTTTTTCTTGGGTTTGCTTCGGCGATGATAGCGAGCGATATTGGCAATTAATTCTAGCTCTAGTTCAGTAAAACCCAAGAGTTCAGCATTACGAATTAAGTAGTAAGAATGTTTGTGATGAGACGAATGGCTAATATACACGCCACTGTTATGTAAAATTGCTGCCGACCAGAGTAATTCCCTTTCGGCGCTACTCCATGAATGGAGATGTCCTTGTAACTGATCGAAAATGCTTAAAGCAAATTTTGCTACTCGCTGGCTGTAGTCAAGATCGACATGATACTTTTGCGCAATTTTAATGACGTTGCGGTTTTTGACTTCGTTTTGATACCGTAGCCGACTATTAATTAGACCATGGGTCAACATCCAATCAACGATTATGCCTTCCCGCAAAGCTCGTTCACAAATGACAATGGAATCTAGCTTAAGCATCTGCATTGCTTCGAGC
>JBDKJC010000265.1:0-5606 GCA_039796815.1 Cyanobacteriota bacterium
TTGGGGGGGAGTTGGTGAATGGTTAGATGTGGAAGTTGAATGTGTATTGTTTTTTGACATTCGCAAATCAGTTTTTTGAGGTTCGTCAATCTGATTTTCGCAGTTAGAAAAACCCAGAGTAGAAGTAGTTTCAGCTGCCACCTTGGCGATCGCCGAATTGATCTGTTCATTTACTGCTTCCATCACAGGACTAATGTAATACTGTCGATTGTAGGCAGAACAAGCATGAACATCACCGTAATGGAGGCGGTGTAATTGTTCTCTGAGGATAAATCCCTCAGACTCTAGGGTTTGAAGTGCTTTGCGTACTCCATAAGGTGTAGCTCCGCAAAATACTTCTTCGATTAGTTTGGCAACTGATTTATAGATCCATTTTCGTCCCAGAAGTAACACACCACTATTTGGCCAGGAACTCCACCTTAAAAACTGAACTTTGATAGCGTAATCGGTTCAAAAGCCGATTTTTTCGTAGCAGTCTGACAGGGAATTAAGAAAAACTTATAGTTAAAAGGGCAAAGTCCTGAGCATAAATACTTAGCTGATAAGTGTAGCTTATACAGGATTGAGACGGCGACTGCCTGTTGTCGAGCTACCCCAGTTTAAACCACCAGTTAATGAACTTGCCACCTGCCAATTAATCACGTCAGAATAACGTTAAATTAAAGTCAATTCAATGTTATTAATACAGCCAGGTTTTTCATTTTGTTGCGTTTATTTCACATAGCCGCTAAGCTAGAAAATGAAAATATTAACAACTGACTTTGAAACAGGGAAGCAAAATGCAGGTAATAGATAGGCAGAATAAACTCAGAATCCCATCTGAATCAGAAATAGAATTATCCACACTAAGCAGTCGCATTTTGTCCTCGGTTCAAAATTCTGACCGAGAAACTCAAACAATTAAAGTTGAAGCGGAAAATGGTGAAGAGCAATCACTTTTAATTCCTACCTTTGCCTATGAACTATTTATCGACATCTTGTCCCAAATAGCTCAAGGAAATGCAGTTACCCTGATACCAGTTCATGCTGAATTAAGTACACAACAGGCAGCAAACATACTCAATGTTTCACGACCTCATTTAATTAAATTACTTGAATCTGGAGAAATACCTTATTACAAAGTTGGGAAACATCGACGGATTTTAGCCCAAAAGCTATATGACTATAAATCTGATATTGATGCCAAAAGAAGTCAAACCCTAGATGAACTTACGGCGTTTACTCAAGAGTTAGGACTAAATGATGATTAATATTAGATCATGATTTCTAACTTCACCGTCATCTATGATGCTTGCGTACTGTATCCATACACTTTAAGAGATCTCTTGATGGAACTTGCTTTAAGAGATTTGTATAGAGCGCGATGGACAGAAGATATTCACATTGAATGGATGCGGAATCTCAGCAAAAATAAGCCAAATATACCAGCCGCAGCCATTGAAAAGATTAGGGATTTAATGGATTTAAATGTTCGTGATTGTCTGGTCACAGAATATCAGTGGATGATTCCTAGCTTAAACCTACCAGACCCCAATGACAGACACGTACTGGCAGCAGCAATTAAAGCCAAAGCAGCGGTTATCGTTACTTATAACCTAAAAGATTTTCCCGCTTCGGAACTAGCTCGTCATAACATTGAGGCACAACATCCAGATACGTTTATTACAGATCTAATCGATCTTCATCCTTTACAGGTGGTGGAAGCAATGAATATCTGCCATCAAAGAAGAAAAAATCCACCATGTTCATTTGATGATTATTTGACGCAAGTTCGTAGACAAGAGCTGCCCAATACCGTTTCTATGGTTAAAGACTTAATGTCGATATGAACCATTAACACCATCATCATTGCCATACTTAACTGTCACTCTGACAAAATCTTGCCCATTAATCACGTCAAAATAACGTTATTAAGACATCACTTTAACGTTATGGAGATTCGACTTTTTGGGGTAAAACTACGATAATTAAATTAAATTGGTCAGATAAATCTCGAACAGAATAAATACGTTTGTCTGCGACTCAATCTGTCACAATATTGATTGTTAGAACAAATATAAAAAACCTTGGTTTAACTTTATGAGCGACCTCTACGGAGGACATGACCCCAGAAATATTTCCACTTACTCGATTGGTGATGCTGCACGTTATCTAAGAATTCCCAGCAGTACAATACGCTCGTGGACAATTGGCTATTCTTATCCAGTCAAAGATGGCTCGAACTTCTTTCATCCCCTGATTAATCTAACCAAAGGGAAAGAGAAGCCTTATTTGCTGTCATTTACTAATCTAGTTGAAGTTCACGTTTTACGTGCTATTCGCGTTGGTCATAAAATTCAACTAAACAAAGTTAGAGAAGCTTTAGATTTTATTGATGAACGGTTTGAAGTTCCCCATCCTTTAGCTCAAGAAGATTTTCGGACTAATGGGGTTGACTTGTTCATTGAACGTTATGGTGAGTTGATTAATGCCAGCAGTGGAGGCAGAAAAGAACTAAAAGAGGCGCTATTTGCCCATTTAGAGCGTATCGAACCCGATGATAGCGGGCTGGCTATTAAACTCTACCCCTTCACTCGTTCTGACGAAATAGATAATCCTCGTCTTGTTGTCATTGACCCTCGTATTGCTTTTGGTCGTCTGACCATTGCAGGTACGGGAATAGCAACTAATGTTCTTAAAGAACGATATAAAGCGGGAGATTCAATTGAGGATCTGGCGTTCGATTATGATTGCGATCGCCTATCGGTTGAAGAAGCTATCCGTTGTGAATTATCAGCAGCATAATCAGCCTACAAAATGCCCTATCGATACAGATATGCTTGATTCAAGTCTTCATTAGGTGGATTTATTTTAATTATTAAGACTTGAATAATGACAACAGGGCCAGAGAAGGAAATTAGATTTTTTATAGATCGCTGTCTCGGCAGCAAACGCATCGTGACAGCCCTAAAAAGTTCGGGTATTGCCGTCGAAATACACGATGACCACTTTGCCAAAGATGCTCAAGACGTTGATTGGCTGCCTGAAGTTGGCAAGCGAGGATGGGTTATCTTAACTAAGGATGCCAGAATTGGCAAAAATCATTTAGAAAGAATGGCAGTCACCAATGCTGGCATTTCCATGTTTACCTTGGCTTCTCAGAATTTGTCAGGAAAAGAAATGGCAGATATTTTTCTTAAATCAATTACCAAAATGCAGGAGTTTGTCCGTCAACATCCCGCTCCCTTTATTGCCAAGGTTTATCGCGATGGGCGCGTAAAGATGTGGAAAGATGCACAAACTCTTTTGGACGAACTCGGATAAATCACGTCACTCTAACGTTATCAAGACATCAATTTAACGTTATTATGATGTCTCTTTCTCCAGCTTTTCTTCGATCGCTTCTAGTAACCAGACATGGCGAGAAACTTTGACTTTTCTCTGGTTCAGGGCTTGGTCTATCTCACGCAGTTTGCCTTTGGTTAGTCGAAGTTGAACTCTTGATACTTCAGTGTCCAAATCTATAGTTAGTCTTTTTTCAGTACCAGTACTAAGTCCCCTATCGATAAAAGCATCAACATGAGAATTTTGATTCTTAGGTTTGGGTTTACGACTCAATGCTGATTTTTTATCCATAGGTAACTACTTTTGTTTTCTGTGGTGCAAAAACTAAATCGAATAAAGCAGTTACTTCGGCGATCGCCTTATTATCAGTTGGTTTGTACTCCATGACAGACAAACCTTGAGAGGCTGCTTTACCAAATACTTTGCGATAGCCCAAGGGAGTGTTGATGAATTCTAGTTCGTTGGTGTCTTGAATGTATTCAGCAGCTTCCATGTTTTCTGTTCCCGTCGCATCGGCTCGATTGATAAAAGCATAGGCACGGAGAGAGGGGTTAAAAGCCCTAGCTTCAGCAATCATTTGGGCTACAGGTTCAATTGTCCAAACATCAAAGGAACGAGGAACAAAAGGAATTAACACCACATCGGCAATAACTAAGGCTGCCCTTTGACTGGCTGTATCTCTGCCTCCCGCATCGATAATCACATCATCGTATTTTTCAGCCAGTCGCTTACCATCGGTATGAACTGCCGAACCGTTGAGTTGGGTGCAGGTATAACCAGCGTCACCTAACTTGGAGTTACGCATGGTTGTAAAGTCAGTAGCAGTCTCTTGGTCATCGGCATCAATCAGCAGCACATCTGCCCCTAAGCTTGCCCGCATGATTGCCAGATTAGTTGCCACGGTACTTTTGCCCACCCCGCCTTTTGTTCCACCAGAGAGAACAATCATTACGTTATCCTCACGCTTTTATTAATGTTAGATAGAGGTTATTTCAACGTTACAACAACGTTAAAATAAGTTAATTTTGACCTCAGTATAATTCCATTTAAGATTATTGGCACTGTATTCTCTGAATCAGTGTGGGAGGATGTCACCAACTGTTGTCCGCTCCGATTGGATTGCAGCCAAACGAGCTTTCAAGAGCGACATATTGTCTAGATCGAGGCGAAAATCAAAAACCATAACTCGGTCAACTAGATTAAAGTGCTGACGGACATAGTTTTCGACTAGCCGAGACACGATAACTAGCTCTGCTTGCTCTAAAATTTCAGGGTTCTGCTTGAGGTCTTTTTGATCTATAGCTTGAAGATTCAAGTGATTAACGCCAGCTTTTTCTAATGAGACTTTCATTGCCTCACTTTCTATTTTCTCTTCGGCAACAATCAGCAGCTTATGATGACGAGGTAAGGATGAAAGCTGTATCAATAGTTCTAAATTAGGTTTAACATCAATAGCAAATACTTCAATATCGTCCGTCGCTATCGATGTGACATTCCATAAAAGCTGCGCTGTCGTAATGACTAACTCAGCAGCTTTTAGCTCTTTTAGGCTTTTTTGACGATTTGCTTTTAAATCAGACCAAGAAAGAAACGATAAAGGAATTCCGATTTCCGAGCTTATCGCCTCACATAAATTTTCTTCCGCAGGTTTGGTTGCTACAAATACTACTTTTAGAGGAGTAGCAACTGTTTGAGAAGAGAAGAGTGCTTGTGAATAGGCAGCTACTCCAAACTCCGATGCACTTAATCCAAACTGAGATGCTATGTCATAAGCTTCGGCCAAGAGAGCGTAAATGTGTTGGTGACTTCTGCTTTTTTTGACAATTTCATTCTCACTAACAAAAGTTCCTTTTCCTCTTTGAGCGATTAGATAACCAGATTCGATTAAGTCGTTATAGACTGCTGCTACTGTGTTGTGATTGACCCCCAGATGTTTGGCAAATTCAACTACAGTTGGTAAAGTGTCACCCGAACGTAGTTTATTCAAGGCAATTAGTAGCTGTACTTGTCCAGTAATTTGAGCCTTAATATTTATAGGTGAACTTGATTCGACAACAATAGGGGGGTTTGGCATTAATATATAATTAGTTTTTGATGCGCGTTAATTTCTTATAGTTTTGTTTTGTCTAAGGGTTGCTTTTCTATTAGAGTTTAGATCAATTTTAATTGATCTAAACTCTAATAGGGAGCATCCCACTTTTTGATTAAGCAGAAATACCTAGATTAATATCGCCATTTAAATAAGCCCTAAAGGATTAGCTTCGCGTCACACAGCGAAGTTT
>JBDKJC010000266.1:0-5604 GCA_039796815.1 Cyanobacteriota bacterium
CAAGCTTGGCAGGAATATCAAGCTAACTATGGCCGTCTGGCTAATTTAGGCTGGGAAACGATGAAACTGGGGCTTTATAGTGGCACGATCACGAAAGTTTTGTCTACCTTCACTTCCATCGGCTTGCTTTGGTTAGGTAGTAACTTAGTCATTAACGGGACTTTAAGCATCGGTCAGTTACTGGCTTATCACGGCATGAGTGGTAACTTTTTAGGTTTTTTAGGTGGAGTAGTTGGTTTAATCGATGAGTTTATTACAGCACAGGTAGTCATTCAACGTCTTACCGAAGTAATTGATGCGACTCCAGAAGACGAAAATGACTTTAAAAAGCCTTGGACACAAATTCGCGGTAATGCAGATATTATTTGCACCGATCTTAACTTCCACCATGCAGGTAGAGTAGATTTGCTTGCCGACTTTTCAGTCAAGATTCCTGGTAATCAGGTAACTGCCCTAATTGGTAAATCTGGCTGTGGTAAAAGTACTTTGGCAAAGGTGATCGCGGGTTTATATTCTCCTCAATCGGGTAACGTTCGCTATGGTGTTTACAATCAGCAAGATCTTTCCCTTGAATGCTTGCGTCAACAAGTAGTTCTAGTCCCCCAAGAGCCACATTTCTGGAGTCGCTCGATTATCGATAATTTCCGCTTTTGTTATCCTCACGCTACTTTTGAACAAATTGTCAAGGCTTGTCAAATCGCTGATGCCGACCAATTTATTAGTGAACTACCTGACAAATATCAAACCGTGCTAGGTGAATTTGGGGCAAATCTTTCTGGTGGTCAAAAGCAGAGATTGGCGATCGCTAGAGCAATTGTCACCGAACCACCAGTGTTGATTCTAGATGAGTCTACAGGTGCGCTCGATCCAGTCAGTGAAGCTCAAGTTTTAGAGCAATTATTATCTTCTCGGCAGGGAAAAACCACTATGCTGATTAGCCATCGTCCCAAGGTAATTAGTCGTGCAGATTGGATTGTGATGCTCGATCGCGGAGAATTAAAACTTCAAGGAACACCAGCAACACTGCAATCAACAGATGGCGAACACTTAGATTTCTTAGATGGCAGTTTTGACTCCAGAAACAATCTCATTATCACATCTTCCAGCTTTGAAGCTAATGGCAAATATTTTAATAAATCCAGATTCGATAAATAAAAATATTCTTTATTACTTATTACTTATTACTCATTACTTATGACCAGTAACCCCGAAACCGACTACCTCCCTACAGCTCACACCGATGAATTTCTGCCCCCAATTAGTAATTGGACTATTTTTGGAGGGATGTTTGTGGTTGTTATTATCGGTTTAGCCTTCCCACTAGCTTCTGTGGCTAAATACAAAGAAATTGTCAAAGCTCAAGCAAGTATTCGTCCTGCTGGAGAATTACGGATAGTTCAAACTTCTATTGAGGGACAGGTTACAGACATTTCGGTTCAAGAAAATCAGGTAGTCAAAAAAGGAGAAGCGATCGCCACTGTTGATGACTCGCGCCTACAAACTAAAAAGAGTCAATTACAAAGCAACATTCAACAAGGAAAAGCGCAACTGGTGCAAATAAATGCTCAGATTACTGCTTTGAATAGCCAAATAAGCGCGGAAACTAACCGTACAAATCGTGTTGTCGCCTCTGCTGGCTCGGAATTAGAACGTCGCCAAAGAGATTATCAAGACAAGCAGGTGATTACCGTGGCTCAAGTAGCAGAAGCCCAAGCTAATGTGCAGTCAGCTAAAGCTGCTCTGAGTGCAGCTAAATCAAAGCAAAATCGCTATCAAAGAGGAGCAGGACAAGGAGCGATCGCCCAAGATCAATTGGAAGAAGCTATACTTGCTGTCGAGCAACAAAAACAGGCAGTGGCAGCAGCGATCGCCAAATTACAACAGACCAAAGCTGCTCTCAATCCTAGTCAGGCAGAAGTGGCGATCGCCACTGAACAAATTGCGAGTGAACAAGCTAGTGGTGAGGCCTCCCTTGCCAACTTAAACCGAGAACAGAAAGCTGTGGTGGAACAACAAATTAAAATTAAGCAACAGCTAGAGAGCGATCGCCATGAACTCCAACAAATAAAAATCGACCTGGTTCAAACGATAATTACTGCTCCTATTAGCGGTATCGTGTTGCAGTTAAATCTACGTAACCCCAGTCAAACTGTACAACCAGGAGCAGAAATTGCCACTATCGCTCCCAGTCAAGTACCCAAAGTAGTTAAAGCAGCAATATCGCCTCAAGACATCGGTAAACTAAAACCAAAACAGAAAGTACAGATGCGCGTTTCTGCCTGTCCTTATTCAGATTACGGTACTCTTAAAGGTGTGGTCAGCGAAATCTCCAGAGATACAATTAAGCCTCAAAACAATGGTTTTAAAACCAACGCTTCGCCAACTACAAACCCAAATCAAAAGGAGGATATGGCTTTTTATGATGTGACGATCAAGCCAGACAGTCTTACTTTGGGTAAAGGCAAAACAAATCAATGTTCTATTCAACTGGGAATGGAGGGTAAAGCCGATATTATTACCCGAGAAGATACCGTGCTTAAATTTCTCCTTAGAAAGGCAAAACTTTTGACCAATTTTTGATTTTTGAATTTTCTTTGTACCCTTGCCCTAAAGGATGACGCGCAGCTAGTGCTTTAGGAGTATTTTAGGGCATATAATACCAATTCTCAAAAGTAATGAGAGACTTAGTCGATCTAGATTCTTAATACACAACTATTTCAGTGTTTTGATCAATTTAGCTAGTTTTGAGAATTGGTATCAGATGTGGCTTTAGGGTTGCTCGAATCAAGCTAACATTGTCCATAGGGTGTTTATGTTTGAGTTTGGCTACCTTTCATAAAACCCTTTTTGGGTCTCTCTTTTCAAGTTTTGTCCTGTACTAAGGTCATTTCAATTAGTTTCCTTATGCTTAGTTTGCATTAAAAACATCCCTTGGTTACTAGTTACGGGTTGCTGGTTCTAAAGTATCGGCTGGTTTCTTGTTTGTTATTCTCAATCTATCAAGATACTTGAGGCTTTTATCAAACTCCTGACATACTATTCTTTTAGTAAGATAATGTTGATAGTTGCAATGATTTTGGACTTTAATTGAATCTTGAATAGATAAAACTGTATACTTAATCAATAAATTTTACATAAAGCGATTTAAGCATAATACTGCGAGCTAGCTTTAGCCCTAAACCATAATTTTAGATGATTAACGTTCTTACTGTAGACGATCAGAATTTAACTCATAGACTAATAGAAACTTATTTAGAACCAGATTCCGAAATCAAGATCGTTGGTTTTGCCCATAATGGTCAGGAGGCAATCGAACAAATTCCTCGTTTAAAGCCAGATGTAATCTTGATGGATGTGGAAATGCCCAAAATGGACGGTTTAACCGCCACTAAAATTATTACTGAGCAGTTTCCCCAATCTAAAGTATTAATTCTTACTGTTCATGATAACGAACAACACTTAAGCAATGCGCTTACAAATGGTGCTAAGGGATATTTATTAAAAAACACAACAGCACAAGAGCTTAAAAATGCAATTTACTATGTTAACCAAGGGTATTTTCAGTTAAGTGTTGAACTGACTGAAAAATATCTGCAAAAAATTATTACTAGCAAACCAGAAGCTGAAAAAGTTTCTAAGATTGAGAGTAAAGTAAATTATCTGTATAAATCCTTAGAAAAAATGGAGAGTCGATTAAAACAGATAAAATCAAACCCTAGGGAAGATTTGAGGGAAGATTTAGAAGTCAAGATTAAAGACATCATACAAGCAGAAATGAGAATAATTCACGACCACGACTCAAATCTTCAGTTTAAAGTTGACCGAATGAAACATATTCAGGAACGATTAGAAAAAAGCGTTAGTTATCTATTTAAAATCCAAATTACCTGCATAGTAGTTAGTTTACTGCTTATTTGTTATCTTATTTTTTCCAGTGTCAACTAAGGAATTAATTAACTAACGTTTTTTCCTGGATTAATTAATAAATTTTTGTTGAGGGCATTGCGATAAGATAGTCGAGATTTGATATTCTCCGCATAAGAAAGCTCCTTTTGTAAATATTTCCAGAGCGACTCACAAGCTTCGTAACTGCCAACTGTAGCCAGTAGACGATCGCCTTGATAAATTCCCCACCTTTGGTTTTCTGCTTGCTTTATTTCGTATTTGAGGTCAGACATTACAAAACTTTGCTTATCTTATTATTTATTTATATACATTAAAAAAGCACAATTTTTTTTAAAAATCTATCTTAAGTTTAATCTTAGAGTCAAAGCTACGTAATATCGTAAGCAGAACAACAATCTTAAGTATTCCTCAATAATTACAGCTTAAAATTAACCCATCAGAATTGAGATATAAATATAAGTACATGCAACGCAGAAGTTTATGCAAGTTTTTGCTAGTAGAGGCGATCGCTTTAAAATGTCTCAAAACTGGTAAAGCGCAGGCAAGTACCTGGAGTTATCAAGGAGAAACAGGTACAGATTTCTGGGGAGAACTCGATCCCAAGTTTCAGACTTGTCGTTCAGGTCAAGCTCAATCACCAATTAATATAGAGGGGTCTGGGTTTACTTTGAATGTTGGGAGTCTAGACTTAAATTATCAAGACACTCCTCTAACAATTGTTAATAACGGTCTTACTATTAGAGTTGATTATCAACCTGGAAGCAGCCTGACTTTAGATGGTCAAGCATATGAACTATTACAGTTTCACTTTCATCAACCTAGTGAGCATTTAATTTCGGGAAAAGCTGCCGAGATGGAAGCACATTTTGTGCATCAAAACCAAGCTACAGGAGATTTAGTAGTTTTAGCAGTATTAATGTCAGAAGGAGAAATGAGTCAGGCGCTAGAATCGATTTGGCAGCAAATACCTCAATCTGATGCTCAAACATCTCAGGTGTCTGACTTAACAATTAATGCTTTACAATTATTACCAGAAAACAGTCGCCAATACTATCGCTATCAAGGTTCTCTAACTACGCCTCCCTGTTCAGAAATTGTCACCTGGTTGGTATTGAAACAACCTATATCAGTTTCTAAAGCGCAACTAGCCAGATTTTTAGCAGCGATCGGCAACAATGCCAGACCAGTACAAGCTTTAAATCAAAGATCTTTACTGCAATTTAATTAGTAAAAATTTGCATTCTTCAACTGACTGCATCCGTTAAAATTGTTGATACTTCTTTGCTAGAGCTAATACCCATTACCCATTACCCATTACCCATTACCCATTACCTTTGCTCAACTTTAAAATGTTGTATACTAACAGGATTTAGTATGATTGCTTCTCCAACAGGATCACTTTGTTTAAGCGAAATTGCTCAACAAACTCGTGCAGCAGCACTTAAACTAGCTGTTTTATCGACGGAAGATCGCAACGATGCTCTATTAGCAGTAGCAAAGGCGCTGGAAATAGCTACCCCTGATATAATTGCTGCCAATGAAGCGGATCTCCAAGCAGCAGAATTGGAACATATTGCCCCCGCACTATATTCTAGATTAAAACTAGGAGAGTCTAAACTACAGGCTGCGATCGCTGGAGTTAGAGATGTCGCTAAACTACCTGACCCCATCGGGATTACTCAGATTCACCGTGAGTTA
>JBDKJC010000267.1:0-5599 GCA_039796815.1 Cyanobacteriota bacterium
TTGAGCCAGTGAATCAATTGCACTTTTAAATAAGCCCTGACGCGCCAAGTTAATTAAATCATAAGGTGAATTTATTTCTTGGCTTAAATTTAAAGCTTTACTAACAGTTTCATATATCATCTGAGAATATTTTTGTTGCTGAATACAATTAATTATAAGTCATTTGTCTAATTATTATTGACATTTGGCGCAAAAAGAAATGCTTATTCAGATTGAATATTTACTTACCGACAAACTTTTGCTAAGGCATCGCTAACAACTAGAGAATCTGCCCCCGACAAACAAGCATTTTCCGTCAGATAGCGTTTCCAAGCTTTTGTCCCTGGCTGTTGAGCAAATAGCTGTAACATATGACGAGTAATCGAATTAAGCCTTGTTCCTTTACCAAGCCAATAGTCGATATAAGGCAACATTGCTTCAACAATTTCTGGTCGAGATTTCGGGATCGTATCTTCACCAAAAATATCGCGATCCACCGTAGCCAAAAGATAAGGGCGATCGCAAGCAGCACGACCAATCATTACTGCATCTACAGATTCTAGATGAGTCTGAGTTTGTTCAAGAGTAGTAATCCCGCCGTTAATTTCAATAAATAGATGAGGAAAATCTTGCTTGAGACGATAGACATCTTCGTACCGTAATGGAGGGATATTGCGGTTTTCCTTGGGACTCAAACCCTGTAGCCAAGCCTTGCGAGCATGGACGCTAAAATTAGTACAGCCAGCCTCCGACACGATTTTGACAAAGTTTACCATGTCTTCATAGCGATCGCATTCATCTACGCCAATCCGATGTTTGACCGTCACAGGAATTTGAACCGCCTGTTGCATCGACTCAACTGCTGTAGCGACTAATTCTGGTTGAGTCATTAAACAAGCCCCAAAGTTGCCGTTTTGCACCCTCGGACTGGGACAACCAACATTGAGATTTATCGCATCATAGCCCCAATCTTCGCCAATTTTGGCACATTCTGCTAATAAAGTCGGATTATCTCCTCCAATCTGCAACACCAACGGTTTTTCTGCGGGAGAAAAGTCTAGTAGCTTCGGGCGATCGCCATGTAAAATCGCCTGAGCAGTAATCATCTCGGTATAGAGTAAGGTACGTCGAGTAATTTGGCGCAGAAAATAACGATAATGGCGATCGGTGCGATCCATCATCGGTGCAATACTTAAGGGTAAATTGATTTGCGTTTGATTATTTTGGCTACTGTCCATTAAGTAATTATAAGTTCAGGTGTAGCTAGAGGATCTCGGTCAAATCAAGGTTAAAACCAGGCATGAGAAGCTGACAGTCGATCGCGGTGGGGGAGTCTAATACCTCTATCTCTCGATCGAGTCGATAAATTTCAACTTGCTTATTCTGGGGGTTAATAAGTAGAGCTAATTTCACGCCCAATCTTTGATACTCTAGCATTTTTGCTTGTAGAACACCGAGTCGATCACTTGGGGAGCGAAGCTCAATGACAAAATCAGGAACGATTGGAATAAAGCCTGTAATATCGATTCCATCTAGACGAGACTTTTCAATCCAAGAAACATCGGGAGACATCTTACCGCCATCAATAGCGATAAAGTCATAGCCAGTAGAAGAATCAAATGCTTGACCTAATTTAGTTTGTTGGTTCCAGTACCAGACTTGACCTGATAAATTAATATTTCTTTTTCCACTTTCACCGCCAGTCGGGGACATAACAATTAATTCTTGGTCTTTAGTGAGTTCGAGACGTAAATCTGGGTTATCCAAGCAAAGAGAATCAAACTCCGAAGCAGAGACATGAAGTACAGTGTTACTGATATTGAGCAACAAAGGTTCCGTTTGTGTATCGGCAGAAATATTCTTAGCAATCATTATCTTAGACAAGTTCCACTAAATTTTTCTCCTCTAGTTTAATAGATCGAGTACTAGAGACAGCTTCGTCTCAACAATGATCGGTGGATTCTGCTCGCCTTCATGATTTAGAAAATTAAGGCGCAATGCTTTGATTTTATAGTGTTAATAATCTATGATATTTGTCTTTTTCACCACGCTAATAATGTGTGTCCCGCCATCCAAACAACCATTTTCAGCACAAAAATCTAGCTCCCATTTAAGAAAGTTTACCCATGCATCGGTAGTTAACATTTCCTCTAAAAATTCATTACGGTTAAGGCTCAAATAATTAGAAGCTGACATCGCCATAATTTCGCCTTGATGGCTTTGGCATAATTGCTTTAACTCTTTTGCCCGATACATTTTTAGCTGATGTCCATTATTAGTACGTCCATCGAGAAAGCCATTAGCATTTACTTTATCGACAAGTTGTGTAAAATTTGGGATTGCGGTTATGGCTTCAAAATTTGCTTGAGTTGTGCCAATCAAAGACATGACGCTGAGTAATAAATAGCCTTCAGGTTTTAATACTCTCAGCATTTCAGCTAAAGCAAGATCGGCTTGTTCTAAAACATAGCTTAATGCACCGCCATAGCAAACAACAACATCAAAGCTTGCTGTTTCAAACATACTTAAGTCAGTAATATCAAGCTGTAGGCGAGAACTAACCGATGTTTCACTCTGATATTTCTCAGCATATTTTTGGTTAAGTTTAAGCTGTTCTGAAGATATATCCCCAACCGTAATCGATGCACCTAGTTTGGCAAGTTCAATGGTAAATCGACCAGCACCTGCACCGACTTCCAGCACTAAATCATTCGATTTGACATATTTTTTCAGATAATGCTGGTGAATGTGAAATGAAACTAAAGCAGCAGGATTTTTGCTAAGTCTATCCCATTCTTGTTCGCCATAGGAATCATAATAAGCTGCAACTTGCGCTGGATTATATTTCACAATCAATCACGATAATTTTGTTTGATCTAATCATGTAAGAATTAAAACCTATCACAATTTATTAGTGACTGAAATAAGCATTACCTGCTATGAACAGCGATCGCCATTTTATAATTTCTACTAAAAGCCTATAGTTTATAGCCTATCTTAAAACCAATCCTGTTCACTTTCATTGGAGTTAGATTTTGTAGTCTTAAAGCCAAATTCTGGTTCGCTTGCTGGATAATCTAACTCTGACGAACTTTAGACATTAATTTAATTAGCGTCATTAATTCAGCCTTACTCAAACTATTAAGTTGAGCGCAGTGTTTCTCAATGAGAGGGACATCTATTTGTGATAACAAATTTTCTCCATCATCTGTTAAATAAACTCTGATTATTCGCCTGTCTTTCTTTTCTGTCGCACGAGTGGCTAAATTCATCTTTTCCAAACGATCAACCAATCGTGTAACATCAGGATCTTGCTCGATCATTTGGGCTGCAATTTGAGAGCAGGTAATACCCACAGAACCCGCACGACGAATAGCTCGCAAAACATTGTATTGTTTTCCTGATAGTCCATAGCTTTTGAAAAATAATCCTAAATCCCTTTGTAAAATATTCGCTGCATACACTAGTTGTAAGTAGGCTTGCTGTTCAGGGATGAACTCACCTGTTTCTTCAACGACTAAATCGGGAGTTAAAAAATGAAGATTGTTTGCAGGCTTTGATTTCAAAATTCTTTGTTTTAACTGAAATACGTTAACAACAATTATTATAAGCACTATGTCAACTATTCGACAAAAGTGTTCATAAACATAATTTTGTATCAAGATTAACCATCTAAAATTTTTGGGCATAATAATATTTGTTTGAACCGATATATGTTGTAAACAAATGTTATTGTTGATGTATAGAGTCAACACTATATGTAGTCATCAAATTTGGAGAAAATTAGTAATGAACTTATCCCAAAAGCAAATTAAACCAAAGTTAACATCATCCTTTCAGAAACTCTGGTCTTTACACTGGCTGATGGCTATTTGTTTTTTAGTTCTTTATCTCGTTGGTATTGTTATGTCGCGACTTCCCGATGAGATCGCCTTAAAAGACTATATGTTTGACTTTCACAAATCTATAGGAGTTTTAGTGATGGGTTTATTGTTGTTGAGAATATTTTTCTTACTTCAAGTGTTTGGAAATAGATATTTAAAACGTCAACCCAAACTCAACAAGCACTGGATACAAGGTTTTACTTTACATTCTCTTCTTTATTTATTGATGTTGATAGTCCCCTTAAGCGGTTTTTTATATTCCAACTCTGGTGGACATGAAGTAGCTGTTTTTGGTTTAGCTATGCCTAGTCTATTTCAGGAAAATCAGGCTTTTTTCCCTTTTGCTCGTAGTCTACATTTTTGGCTATCTTACACATTCCTCGCCTTTATTTTGCTTCATGCTTGGGAAAACCATCGCTTTATCTTGAATTTTCGGAGACGTTTTTTTCGAGATCGCCTGATTGAAGAAAAACGTTGACTTGGTGACAAATGAAATTCGCTGTAATATCACTTTCGACTTTTCAGACATCTTCTAAAACCAATCCTGTTCACTTTTACTGGAATTAGATTTTTTAGTCTTAAAGCCAAATTCTGGTTCTATTACTGAAGAGTCTAACTCTTGTGGTTTGATTGTATTAATATGATTCCAGTCCGATAGGTTGTTAATTAATTCTTGACTGGCGATCGCCATTTTATTAGCCTGCTGTAGAGTAAGATCGATATCTTCTTTGGCGCGATCGGAAATTTTCTGGGAAAGAGAAGTATTTTTGGCAGGTTCGGCATAATTATCATTGTCTGAACCTGAGCTATATTTACCCTGAGTCGTCACCCGCTCTGATATTTGAAACTGCTCTGTTTGAGTTGTAGATTGATTGAGAAAAGGGCTATTATTTAAAGCCTTACCTTGAATGTTTAGACAAGTAGCAATTGGCACTGAAGATTGAGCCGCTGTTTGCCACAATAAGTTGTTCTGTTGGGTCGAACTTTGCCACAGGTATATTTTATCAGGATGCCGAAACTGCTGATTCAACGGAGGAAATTCTTGAGGCTTAAAAGCGATTGCCGAGTTATCAAAGCTGATGGGACAATACTGACTAGGGGAGGGAGCGGTGCTGTTTACTTCATAATTTTTTACCAGCCAAACTTGCTCGATTTCTTGATAGAGAGTTTTAAAGCTATCTAAGCAGTTGTCGGCATAAGCAGGCAAATTCTGAATTGTCAGGTTTTTTGTTAGTTGGGTTACATAGCCGACAAATATGTATAGAGGTCTACCTCGATCGTCCTTGACGCGATCGCCAATTAAATCTTGAACCATACAGGTAACACCTACCACACAGTAATGATGATTTTTAAATAACGACCAGCGGGGAGAACCAATCAGATTGCGTGCTTGCTGAGTAGTAGCGACGATATGCTGTGATGACCAATCTAGATCTGGTTGTGTAAAGTCATGAGGTACGGTAATCAAGCGAAAATCTAAATGATAGGTGCGTCCATAAACAATTGCAGCCCATTTAGACATCTGCTGTCACCTCGCTACCATTAAAATAGAGAGAAACTTGCTGTAATTCTTGGCAAAGCAACTTCATATTTTCTTCCACCGTCATAATTTCAGTTTTAGTAGTTTCTAGCTGAGTAGTTTGCTCCTTCAGCTGATTCGCTCTAATTACTTGCCAAAGTGCATTTTTTTGCCTGGCCGCGTCTACTTCTAAAACTTGGCGATCGCGATCGCTTTT
>JBDKJC010000268.1:0-5593 GCA_039796815.1 Cyanobacteriota bacterium
TGATTTACCGCTACCATTGCCTCCAACAATAAAGACTAACTCGCCTGGTTTAAACTTGAGGTTGATATTATCCAAACTAAACTGATGTTCTTCTTTCTCTCCGCGATAAGCATGATTAATATCTACTAATTCCAAAGTTGTCCAATTATCATCAAAATTAGAACCCGTGGGAAAATTTGGTTCTGTAATTTGTTCGGCTAAAGATAATCCTAAAGACTCAATTTTTTCTAAGGCAATATTAGCTTGGCTTAATTGTGGCAAGGTATTTAAAATTGCTCGTATGGGAGTAGCTGCATATAAAAAAGTCAGAGTATAACTCGTTAAAACCTCTTGAGGAATAGATATAAATCTGGGTAAAACCAGCAATATAATACTCAAAGGAAGAAAATATAAACCTTGTCCATATCCACCAGCGATCGCATAACTAACCATTCCCTGCATCCAATAATGTCGTACTTTGGCTGCGCTAGTCTTTAGATCTTCTTGATAAAAGGCATTGCGTCTTTGACGATGTAATTTTAATTCTTTAATCCCTTGGGTAACAGTTTGAAAATGCCCAAATAAAACATCTTGTTCGACTCTAGCTATTTTAAATCCAGCCCTACCTCGATTGGCAATAGATTGATAGCTAAAAATACCTAAAGTAAGTAATCCGACAAAGAGGAAAAATACAGGTACAGAAAGCCAACATAAATAGGCAAAACAGCCAATTATCAAAGAAACGTTAACACCCATCGCCGATACTGGAAGGGAAGAGCCAGCAATCGTATTTACATCTTCGGTAAGGGCTGCTAATAATTTTGGTGCGCCTAAAGTTTCTAATTGACTTAGAGGACAGGCTAAAATTCTGGCGCTAAGATCCAAACGCAGATTATAGATAACATCCTGTGATAATTGAGAAAGTAACAGCCAAGATATAGCCGAAGAAATCATCAGCAACAGACACAAGCCAATAAAACTAGCTACTATGACTATTGATACTCGATCTAGGTTTTGCAAAATATAGTTAATTACTGCAATTAATCCTGCACTACTAACACCAGTAAATAAACTAGCGATCGCTCCTACGACAAACACTTTTCCTGATTTTTGAAATAAAAGACGGATAATTTTCATAAAAGAATAGTTTTATTTCTTGTGAAAAACTTGATTTCTTCGAGTGATCCGTAATTTCCACAATAAATCGACTACTCAATACTAACCAATTGACTGGAAACAAGTTTTTGCGTAACATTGGTAGCGATCGCATCACCTTCTGAAAAATTTATCATGAACAAAATACCAGACGATCGCACTATGAATGAACTGCTATCTATGGGTAAAGATCTCGAAGACCAAGCTAGAAAGATTTATGAGATGAGTATTGCTTTTGCTCAAAAATATGAACAGCGATTGGAAAATCAGCCAAAACAAAAAGGTTCAAGTATTTCATCGGGACAAGAGATCCTAACCGATTCTGACTTCAATAAATAAATATAAAATAGTGATGAAGTGATAATAGGGTGTCAGGTGTCGGTAAAAATTAAAGGTTCGGGTTTTGTAAATTATTTCACCTGCTCTACTTATCTTTTCCTTAATAGTTATTAAATTTTTATACTGCGCTGTTTGAATAGTTGTACACAGGAACTTGAACGAAATGGTCGGGTTCTTGTCTATCTAAAATTGTTTGTTGTAAACGCTCTACGGTAGATGCAGAGAAAAACTGTTCTCCTGTCTCTTCATTTACGCGGGCAGGTACGTTCTCAATGAAAACAATTTTGCCGTTCAGGTTTAAAGTGTATGTTACTTGCTTCTCAACTAATGTTTCCTGCCAATCAATTTTCATAGTCGTTATGTCTCCTTCGAGTAAAGTCGTCATTCCATTTTTGGGGATTGGGTTCGTATACCGTAACAATTTTGATGAGTGGACGAGTGGGATAACTACACTGAATGTGAATAGAGCGTTGTGCTTCCGTTAAGCTACCAATTAAGCAACTAGATCCATACTTATCATTTGGATAATCCTCAATTACCTGACCATTGGCAATTGCCTCTCTAATTTCTTGAACCCGAATTTGTCGCCAGATAGATTGGTCAAGGGCATGTTTAGAAAACTCAAACTGATTTTCAGCAACTTTATGACGTATCTTTACAATCAGCGTGGTCATTCAGCTATTGTACTTGCGGGAAATACCATTGAGCATAACTGTATTATTAATTATAAACAAGATTATGGTAGCCTCAGCGATCGCTCTTAAAGCTTTCTCCGATCATTTGATGTCCACTTGAGAATGTGACATTTATACTTTATGGCTATTTCAATTCCATTCCTAGATTTGCCATCAGAAATCCCCATTTATCCGCAGCCTCTTCAATGATTTTGCTAGTGGGTTTGCCTGCACCGTGTCCCGCTTTGGTTTCAATGCGAATTAAAACGGGGTTATCCCCTTGATGGGCAGCTTGTAGGGCAGCAGCAAACTTAAAACTGTGGGCTGGCACTACGCGATCGTCGTGATCGGCAGTAGTAATCAGCGTGGCAGGATAATTTGTACCTGCTTTGAGATTATGCAGCGGTGAATAGGCATAAAGGGTTTTAAAATCCGCTTCATTGTCAGGGCTACCGTATTCTGGACACCATGCCCAACCAATCGTAAACTTGTGGAAGCGCAACATATCTAATACACCCACGGCAGGAATAGCAGCAGCAAAGAGATCGGGACGTTGAGTCATACAAGCACCCACTAATAAACCGCCGTTACTACCTCCAGCGATCGCTAATTTCTCTTGACTTGTGTATTTCTGCGCAATTAACCATTCGGCTGCGGCAATAAAATCATCAAAGACATTCTGCTTTTTGTCTTTCATTCCTGCCTGATGCCAGTCTTCGCCATATTCACCACCTCCTCGCAGATTGGGAACGGCGTAAATTCCACCCATTTCTAGCCATACGACATTACTCACCGAAAAGCTAGGAGTCAGGGAAATATTAAAACCACCGTAGGCATAAAGATAGGTAGGATTATTGCCATCCAGTTTAATTCCCTTCTTGTGGGTAATAAACATGGGGATTCTCGTCCCATCTTTACTAGCATAAAATACTTGCTGGGTTTGATAAGCTTCTGGATCGAAATCTACTTGAGGTTGGCGGAAAAGTTGGCTTTCCCCTGTAGCCATATCGTAGCGATAGATGGTGGTAGGAGTCGTAAAGCTGGTAAAAGTATAAAAAGTTTCCCTGTCGTAACGCTTACCGCCAAAACCTCCAACTGAACCTATTCCAGGTAGTTCTACTTCCCGAACAAAAGTACCGTCCAGGGCATAAATTTTAATTTGCGATCGCGCATCTTTAAGATAGTCGGCAACCAACTGATTATTTAATAGTCCAATTCCCCCAAGGGTTTCGGGTGCTTCGGGAATAATTTCTTGCCAATGGGCTCGATCGGGATTATTTAAAGCGATCGCAATTACCCTCCCACGAGGGGCATTTAGATCTGTTCGCAGCCACAGAGTATCTTCATCATTGTCAATTACGCTATAGCTAGCTTTAAACTCACTAATTAGCTCGATAACCTGACTATCAGACTGTTGGAGATTTTTATAGAAAACCAAATTCTTGCTATCTGTACCCAGCCACACGCTAATAATTAAATACTTGCCATCCTCTGTAACTCCTCCACTGAAGCCCCATTCTTTTTGGTCGGGACGATGATAAATTAAAACATCTTCTGCCTGGGATGTACCTAAACGATGATAGTAAAGCTTTTGGTAGTAGTTAACATCTTCTAGCTTAGTTGCCTCGTTAGGCTCATCATAACGGCTATAAAAAAAGCCCTGATTATCTTTAGTCCAAGATGCCCCAGAAAATTTGATCCACTGAAGATGATCGGCGGTGTCTTCTTTCGTGGCGATGTTTTTGACCCGATATTCCACCCAATCAGAACCAGCCGTGGATAACCCATAAGCCATCCATTGACCATCATCGCTAATCGATAGTCCTGATAAAGCTACCGTACCATCAGCCGATAAGCTATTGGGGTCTAATAAGATTTCTCCTTCATCATCTAAAGATTTGAGCGTGTACAAAACACTTTGATTTTGTAAGCCATCGTTTTTAAAGTAGAAATAACTCTGACCTCGTTTAAAGGGGCTACTATATTTCTCATAGTCCCATAGCTGAGTTAAGCGCTTTTGTAGTTTGTCTCTTGTGGGAATGGTTGTTAGATAACTGTTTGTCACCTCATTTTGCGCCTGTACCCAAGCTTTGGTAGCATCCGAATCAGGATCTTCTAGCCAACGATAAGGATCTTTTACTTCTACACCATGATAATTATCGCTTTGTGCTACTCGATCAGTGTTGGGATAAATCAAATCACGAGATAATGTCACTGTCTCAACTCCAAGGTATTTACCTACAGCATAGACGTATTTGCTCGAACTTTCCGACTAAACATATCCGTGATCCGTCAAAAAAGATAAGCTGATTTCTTCTGCTGGATGTTTACTGGGTAGACGTTGAGCAATTAAGCGATCGACGTATTTACCCAAAATATCGCTTTCTAAATTAACTAAATTTCCCGATCGCAAACTACTTAGATTAGTTGAATCATAAGTATGAGGAATCACCGCAGCCGAAAACCAACTGCCATCAGGGGCGCATTCAGCAATAGTCAAGCTGATACCATTAACCGCAATACTACCTTTAGATACCAAATAACGACCGATCTTGGAGTGCCATTGCTCATCCATTCCTGTCGGTAAGCCAAAACGAATCTCCCAGGAAGTAGCAGTCGCCACTGCTGAGACTAAGCAACCAACCCCATCAATGTGTCCCGTAACAAAATGACCACCGATTTTACTGCCCATCCGCAGCGAAGTTTCCAGATTGACATATTTAGCTGCGCGATCGCGATCGCCTAAAGTGGTTTTGGCTAGGGTTTCGGGGGAAGCCGTAGCAATAAAGCCCTGGTCTAAAATAGTTTCTACCGTTAGGCAGACTCCATCTACCGCCACACTATCGCCAATTGTCAAATCGGCGGTAATTACGTCGTGATTCTGACCAACTATTGATACTTCAAAAGTATCTTGTCCAGAACTTTCAATTAAGCCCAGAGATTGTACTAAACCTGTAAACATAATTATTTTTCTCTAGCTAGAATATTCTAACTATTATTTTTTCTTGAATAGTGCAGGCAACATGGAAAAACTGAGGCATACTGTGATTAAACAGTAACATTATGTTTCTAGTTTTTGACCATGTTTGAGGTTGAAAGATACTCAAAACGTCTTTACATTTGATCGCAGATACGTTTAAATTTTGCTATCTTATCGCTCTTATTATTACTGACAATCTTAATTACTTCAGAGGCTAATATCAATGATTGAAATGAAAGTTGCAGGCATTGTCTTAAATGCTGCTAGTCGTAGTCCGATGATTCTACTCAAGGATAGTTCAGAGCGTAGAGCATTACCTATTTTTATTGGGCAAGACCAGGCTGAAACAATTATTAAGGCTTTGGAAGGAGAGCGTCCCCCTCGTCCTTTGACTCACGATTTAATTGCCAATCTTCTTTATGACTGCAATATTGACCTAGAGCGAGTTCTGATCCACTCTTTGAAC
>JBDKJC010000269.1:0-5586 GCA_039796815.1 Cyanobacteriota bacterium
AACACGGTTATTAGTATATCCACCCCAGCCACTAATAATAAAGCGATCGCTCACTTTAAAAGAGGTTTCTACTCCGTAGGAATTACTAGAAATCGGCACACTCTCCCCTACTTGACTAGCTGCAAAGGAATTGAAGTTAGCAAGATTACTACCAGTAAAGGTATCACTTTGATTATAAGCATTGACATAAGTCAAACCCAGTTTAAAGCGATCGCCTGGTTTAAAAACTACCTGTCCTAAAGCGGCATGAGCACCATTAAATAGACCATTGCCTTGAGCGGGATTACTAGCAGCAGCAGTGGGGGCAAGATATCCAGCACTCAATTCAAAACTATCGCTTAATTGACTTCTGATTCCGATCCCTGAACCAGCCACTTGATTATAAATAGGATTACGTACCCCAAAAGCGGAAATAGAGCCACTAGCACTATCATTATAAAAATCTAGGGGGTTAATGGTATCAGCGAAGTCATAGGCAATACCACCAGAACCTTCTACCACGACAGTAGTGCGATCGCCAATAGGGAACGAATAGAATGCAACTAGGAGATTGAGATTGTTACCATTATCGGCAAGTAATCCTAAATCTCCTTCAGAAGTTCCCGTGACACCAGCAAAGGAGGGAAAGTTTCCTGCCGTAAACTGAGTTAACAGCAAGTCTTTACCTGTAAAACTAGTGTTGAAAGCAAGACGTGACCTGTTACCAAAAACTACTTCACTGTCTATTTCTTGACCACTGGCATTGTCACCAGTCAAGATTTGACCGAGACTAAATACTGCTTCTCCAGTCAATTTGGTGGTGCTGGAGAATTGATGATCCTCCAAGGAAGAAATTTGTGTTTCCAGGTTATCGGTTCGCGTGCTAAGAGTTGCTAGTTCGGTTTTAAACTCTTGATTGAGCCTGGTTATTGTGTCTAAGTCTTCATTACTAACTGTTTCAGAATTAGCAATCAAACGTTCAATCTGATTGAGGCAAGAATTTAAGCCTGCCGCAAATTCATAACGAGTAAGAGACTGGCTTCCTCGGTAAGTTTGATTAGGGAAACCAGCAATACAACCATAGCGATCTACTAAACTTCTTAAAGCTTCATAGCTCCAGTCTGTGGGAGAAACATCTCGTAATTGAGAGATATTATTCACTTGCTTGAGAGAATTGCTAGTATTTTCAGTATTATTGTTTTGCAGAGAGTAGCTCTCAATTTGTCTTAATAGATTACTGTCGGCAGATAAAGACTCTGCTGTTTGAGAATGAGCAATATTGCTTGTTCCGTTAAGCAAGACACAGATTGTTCCTAAGGTGAGAAAAATATGGGTGCTTGATACTAGTCGTTTTTTCGGTGTCTTATTTCCTAAAGATGAAATTTTAGTTAAACACATTCTATTTAAATCTCTCCTCAAATTAGCTAAAAGCTATAAAACCACGACTGTATAGTTCCCATTTAGGCGAAAAAAGAAACAATAGAACCTAGGCAAAAGTAAATTTAATTAGGGGAGAGCAAGCAAGTTAATGTCAAATTATGGCAAACAAAATGACTTACTTAAATTACTGCTGGTTCTGTGGCAAAAACTTGTGAAAACTTCTGTAAATCAGACTTCGACTACCAAATATGATGCAGTAGGAAATGCGATCGCCATTCATCGTTGAGCTGAGAAAAAATGTCTAAACAAGAAATAATCATCCAGAATAGAATGGTAGGCTGAATAATTAAACATAGGTTGTTCAAAAATTTCGGGCTAAAAGTTGCCACTTAAATTAAGCTTAAATTAAATGAACGAAGAACTAAAATTATTGCTTGGCTTGGTATCTCGTCGAGGAATTAGTCACGCTGAAGTATATCAGGTATCATCTCAGTCTCAACCAGTATTTTTTGAAGGAAATCGTTTAAAGCAATTAGAAAGCTCTCAATCGATCGCAACAGCCTTGAGATTGTGGCAAGATCATCGCCCTGGTTTAGCGGTGGCCTATGGCAAAATCGAACCTGAATTATTAATTGATAAAGCGATCGCTTTATCTCAACTTAACGCACCAGAAATTATTGAGTTAGCACCAGCTCGTCAAGTAACTTACGATTTAACTGGAGTAAGTGCATCGGTGCAAGATTTAATTGACTGTGGCGAGTGCGCGATTACTCGATTGCGGGAAGAATATCCTGAATTAATCTGTTCGGCGGAATTGGAATTTGAGCAAGAAAGTATTACTTTGCTCAACTCTCAAGGACTATATTGTCATTATGACGAGTCGGGTTTGAGTTATTCTTTGGGTGCAGAATTGATTCGAGGAGAAGATTTTCTGGGTATTTTTGACGGTGAGTATAGCAAGGAACAATTAAATCTCGATCCCGTAATTGAGGGAATTATTCGCCGTTTAGATTGGGCAAAATATAATGTTAATCCGCCTCAAGGGAATGTTCCTGTCATCCTCACAGCTAATGCAGCAACTTTGCTTTGGGAAACTGTTTCCTCGGCTTTAAATGCCAAAAGAGTTAGGGAAAAATCTTCTCCCTGGAGTAATCTAGAGCAAGAATTGGTTGTTTCGGAGCAAATTAGCTTATCTCAACAGCCAGAATTACAACCTTATGATTGTCCTTTTGACGATGAGGGGATGAAAACGCAAAAGCTCAATTTAATTACCAAGGGAGTATTAAATCAATTCTATTGCGATCGCACCCTCGCTAGGGAGTTAAATCTCGAATCCACAGGCAATGGCTTTCGTCCTGCTTTAGACACCTATCCTAGTCCCTCCTTGGTTAATTTGATTGTGGCATCGGGTGAGAATTCATGGCAGGAGTTAATCGGTAAACTAGACAACGGTATTATTGTCGATCAAATACTGGGAGGGGGTGCCGATATCAGTGGTAACTTTTCAGTTAATGTCGATCTTGGCTATCGGGTAGTCAATGGTAACATTACAGGGCGAATTAAAGATACAGCGATCGCAGGTAACGTCTATCAAATCCTGAAACAAATTGTCGCTCTAGGTAATGACTCAATCTGGAATGGTTCTTGTTTCACGCCTTCTTTAATTGTCGAAGGTATTTCAGTAGTCGGCTAAGATAAAAATGATATTTACCAAGGATTTGCAGACTGATCGTCGATCCAAACCCAGTAACGAATATCGCGGTTGTCTAAACCTTCTAGCGCAGAAACCTCAGCCCAGAAATCCCAGCCAGCCCAACCAGAATGTTGATCTCCATCATGAAACTCTACCATCCGAAAACCATCTTCTCCCGCAACCTGTAATCCTTGTAAGCGACATTTTTCATCTGCAAAAACTTGGGAAGTTAATGTGCTACCTTGAACATCAGGTACAATTACGACTTTTCCACCCGACCAAGAACCTCTTAAGGCACCTCCATTTGTTATCGTTGAAGGTGGCAGTCCTAGAGGTGCTGGTAGATTATTTTTTTGAATACAAAGCAAAGAGCGGGTTTCACTAATATCTGTGTCGCCCTGATATGGGTTTGTTAAATGATCTGAGCCAAATAGCGCATATTTTTTACCATTAATCATGGCTGTATCTATCACGACCCAGGTCATCGCTTGCTTTGAAGATTGTGAATGATTATTGGTTATAGTCGATGGCGGAGTGACCTCAAATGTTTGTTGATTCTGATCAGTCGGAGGAGGAGAGTCCAGTGATTTGTGCTGATTCACGGGATGCTTGGCAGCTGATTTGGCATAGGGATACATGTGATCCACAAGGACCAAAGTTAAGACCGTACCCAGGATAACAATTATGATACCTAACAAGATTAGGATTCCGACAACAATCAAACAAGATTTGAGCAATGGATGATTAAGCTTGGGCGGTAGGAAAGATGACATAAACAGGAAAATACAAGTCAATGAGAATTAGACCGTATTATTATTCCCAAATTTGATATTTGATTATTCTCTAGCTTTGCAGCAAGTGCTTTGGCATTCTTGATAAATTAAGCATTTATCCATAGCAAACATTAAAGAATTTCATCTAAAATAGCAAATCTAGCAAGTTAAGTAATCTAGATCTAATGCCGTCAAAAACCAAGTTGATTATTCCATCATTTCTAAGCGGTATTTTGATGGGTTTAGCACCCGCACCCTTTAATGCGTGGTATTTTGCCTGGTTTGCTTTGACCCCTTTATGGATTTTAATTAGACAACAAAAGTCGCTGCAACAAATAGCTATTCTAGCTCTGGCTTGGGGTATTGGCTATGACGGACTAGCTTTATTTTGGATTACTGGGGTACATCCGATGACTTGGATGGGAGTACCTTGGTTAGCTAGTTTAGCGATCGCTATTTTTTGCTGGGTTTTTATTACTTTATGGGGTGCAGGAGTTGTAGTTACTTGGGCAATTTTATTGAGCTTTATTACTCAAAAGTTAAATAATAAAAGTATTTCCAGCAGTTTAATCAAAGTTTTAATTGGCGCAGCTTTATGGTCAGGTTTAGAGACTTTATGGAGTTATACGCCTCTGTGGTGGCCAGCGATCGCCTATACTCAAAGTCCATATAATTTGGCAATCCTCCAGTTAGGCAAGCTCTCGGGGGTTAATACCGTCGCCGTAGTAATAATTATAGTCAATGGTTTACTAGCAGAAGCAATTTTAGCTTGGCATAGATATCTTAGTTTTAAAAATAAAATATTATTAATTACCGCTCCTCTAGTTGTCTTAATCGCTAGCCATTTATTAGGTTTTTATTTATATCAAATACCTATTGCTAAAGATAATTTAGCACCTTTAAAAGTTGGCATTATTCAAGGAAATATTCCCAATGAAATTAAGTTATTTTCTGAAGGATGGCGTAAAGCGATCGCTGGTTATACTTCTGGTTACCAAAGATTAGCTAAACAAGGGGTTGATGTTGTCCTTACTCCTGAAGGAGCATTACCTTTTTATTGGGAGGATGTGATTAATGATTCTAGTTTTTATCAGGCTGTCGTTACGGAAAAAGTTCCTGCTTGGGTGGGGGCAAACGGTAGAGATGGCAACAGCTACACCAACAGTATTTTTACCCTCACGGGGGATGGTCAAACCTACAGTCGCTACGATAAATATAAACTTGTTCCTTTAGGAGAATATATCCCGTTTGAATCTATTATTGGTAAATTAATCGATCGCCTATCTCCGTTAAACGCTCATCTAGCAGCAGGTAAACCAAACCAAATCTTCGATACTCCTTTTGGTCGAGCTATAATTGCTATCTGTTATGAGTCAGCATTTCCTCAACATTTTTTACGTCAGGCACAAGCAGGGGGAGAGTTTATTATTACTGCCTCTAATAATGCTCATTATAGTAAGACTATGCCCAGCCAACACCATGCTCATGATGTCATGCGGGCAATAGAAAGCGATCGCTGGGCTGCTAGAGCAACCAATACGGGTTATAGTGCGATCGTCGATCCTCATGGTAATACACTGTGGATTTCTCCAATAGATCGATATGCCATTCACGCCGATAACATTTATCGTCGGCAAAACAAAACGCTATATGTGCGTTGGGGAGACTGGTTAACACCGTCAATGATTTTACTCAGTGCATTGTCAATCTACAGTAATAGCAGACTTAATTAAGTAATACTAAGTTGCTTTTTAAAGAATA
>JBDKJC010000270.1:0-5583 GCA_039796815.1 Cyanobacteriota bacterium
TAAAGGGGAACGAATCCCGAAGCTTCAACTATTGACTGACCTTGATTTGACAACAACATTTCGGCATAAGCCTTACCTGCAAGCTGATCGGGAGTTCCATCCAGGCGAATTACGACAAATAAACGGCGAGTTAAAGGGTAAGCACCATTTTCAAATAATTTTAAATTCGGTTGTTTTTTAATCATAGGTGCAATGTAATTGTCTGAATCTTCTGCTGCTAAATGAAACACCTTAATTCCCTGCTGATTTTGAATTAAAGAGGCTGAGGCAAGAGAAATAGTACCTGGTATGGCAATGACTTTGCGCACTGCCAAAGTATAGTTGGCTGCATATTGAGTCTTTTTGGCAACACTGTCTAGATTTTGCAGCGCTAAAATTTCCAGATTTTCTGGAGTTAGAAGTATGGGAGTAATCGGTAAATTAACTCCTCCCAGTTCCTGCCAATTGGTAATCTTGCCCGTAAAAATATCTTGGACTTGATCCAGGGTTAAATTATTGACTGCCAGGTTATTATTCCCAAAAACGGCAATACCATCGATCGCAATCGGTATTTGTAACAGTTTAATATTGCGCAACTTTGCTTGAACGTATTCTCGATTGGTGAGTGGGCGACCATTAAAAGCAAAGCTCAGTTCTCCATCTAGCAGCATTTTGATGCCATGAGCATAAGTTGGATCTTGGTTAGTTGGCTTGGTATATCTCAGGTTAAACTCAGGATAATCTTGCGCGATCGTATCATTCATTCCATGAGCCACTAAAGAAGCAAAATAAAGCGCGCCACCATAGCTAAATAAACCAGAAGGCACATCTTGTACCTGATCTATTGATTCATATAAAGCAATTTTATTTTCCCCGTTTGCAGATATATATTTTGGTCGTCGATCGAGAAAATAATTGAACCACAGAGCGATCGCCAAGCCTAAAACTAACAAGCCACTAATTACACTAGGCGATCGCAATTCTTGCCCAAGATTATCTGATGATTGTTTCTCTACGATGTTGGGAGGTGGGACAATGGTAACAGATTTTTTAGGTTGATATTGCTGGAATTTATCTTCAATAGCATTTAGGGGATGAAAGCAAATTTCACAGTAAAGGGCGGGAGGATGATTATTAAAGCTACATTGAGGACAAATATTATTTTTTTTAGGGATATTTTTTTTATTCTGATTACTGAAGTGCATAAGATTTTATAAAACTTTGATTAAACATTCTAGATAAATCGGGTTTTTTATCGATAGATTTAAGATCATTTTTTAAATAGTCAGTAATTTTATGAGCAGCATAAAACATCGACTTCATATTATTTCCCTGACTAAATGCTTCTATATTTTCGGCAACTGTAAAAATTTTTGTTCCCGCCTTAAATAGCTGTAATTCTTGATAAGTGACTCCTGCCCGCTTTGCCATAATCCGATCGGTTTTAACGGGTTGATTAGACATTAAGTCTAAAACATCAAACCAAATATTAATTAAGGCTTGAACCTGCTCCGAATTCTGCTCAATTAGCTCCTCTGTAACCACCAATAAGTCGGGAATCGCCCCTGGAAAAGCTCGGGAAGAAATTATTTCTGTAGCACCTTCTCTTTCCAACGCAGTTAACCAAAAAGGAGGAAATGCTCCCACCGCGTCTGCTTGACCCGCAGCAAAAGCTGCTACGGCTGCACCTGTCTCAAGATTGATTATTTCTACTTCGTCGCGAGATAAATCCTCCTGTTCTAAAGCAAGAGTCAGTAAAAAGTCATCAACTACCCCCGCTTCAATGGCAATCTGCTTACCCTTTAAATCTTTAACCACTCGAATTCCCTGACTAGCAATTATTTTGTCATTACCAGCCGAATTATCATTGACTAAAACAACAACCTCTCCCTTTACAGCATCTCCAATAAAGCTAATCGTATCATTGAGAGTTTGACAGTTGGCATCAATATGCCCCGCTGCTAAATCTTCAATTGATTGAGTGTAATTGTCATACCATCGAAGTTCAACATTGACTCCATGTTTGAGAAATAGGCCTTCTGATTCGGCGATCGCCCAGGGCCACCAACCAGTCCAATTACTGTAGCCAATTACAATCGGACGTTCAAAAGTATGAGCGGCATTGCTCGAAGTCCAAGGTAGTCTGTGCCAGTTAGTCGTAATTACCAAGCTTACTAGCAGTAAAATAGCCAATAACCAGATCTTCTTCGCCATTTACATTCCCCAGTAACTTGTCATTAAGCTACTCCCAATTGAGTCGGTTAATAGCTTTTCTTAACTGTTTATGGTTAAAAATTATAGAGGGAAACAGCTAGGTTTAAGAGCGTATATCTTGAGCTTTATTTAATCTTTTAATTTGCGATCGCCAAGCAAACCCTTTATTTCTTTGATTAAAGTAGACTGACCTAAGTTACCACTAGGATTGGTCAGTATCCCCTGATTAGGACTAAATAATAAAGTTAAAACAAAGATACTTGATGTCACCAAAACGATCGCTGGACCAGAAGGCAAATTATAGTAGTAGCTGAGATACATTCCCGTAATGCTTGAAATCACCCCGATCACAGTTCCCAGCAACATCACCAAATGTAGGCGATTTACCAATAGATAAGCACTGGCAGCAGGAGTAATCAGTAATGACAAAACTAAAACGACACCCACTGCTTTAAGACTGGCAACTATAGTTAAGCCAATTAAAATCATTAAACCCAGATCTAATAAACCCACAGGTAAACCAACAGCCTGAGCGCCTAGTTTATCAAAAGTATAAAACAGTAACTCTTTGTAAAGTAAGCATACGACCGTCAAAACAATTCCCGCAATAATTAGAGTGTCGCGAACTTCACTGTCATTGACCGCCAAAATATTACCAAATAAAAAGTGATTGAGGTCAATCTTGTTATTTTTCTGCACGACTGTAATTAATGTTACTCCCAAAGCAAAAAATGCCGAGAAGACAATTCCCATCGCCGTATCTTCTTTAATATTCGATCTAGTGCTGATTAAATTAATTAAGATGGTGCTAATAATTCCCGCAATGAACGCTCCTAAAAAAATATTTGCACCGACGATATAGGCGATCGCCAATCCAGGCAAAACCGAGTGACTAATGGCATCTCCCAATAATGCCAATCTTTGCACCATTAGGTAACTCCCCACCACCGCACAGATCGCGCCGACGGTAACAGCAACAATTAGCGATCGCTGCATGAAAGTATACTGCAATGGTTCGAGTATTGTGTCTAGCATTATCTTGGCTCTAGTAATTACGTTAAGTATAAATAATCAAATCAATTATGAAGCGATCGCGCCTTGAACCTTCAATCAACAACTCGATCGAGCTTTTTACTTGCTATCGGTTGCTTCTGCTCTGGCGAGTTTTACTTCGTGCAAATGCTCTGAAGCCCAATTACAAAGAGTTTTAAGCGGTTTTACTAGTGTTTTCCCTAAAGAAGTCAAAGAATACTCCACCATTGGCGGTACAACTGGATAAACCTGGCGATGAATTAGTCCGCTTTTTTCCAAATTACGCAGAGTTTGAGTCAACATTTTTTGCGACACTCCGCCAATTTCACGGTGTAGTTCGCCATATCTTCTGGTATTCCTCGACAGTGACAAAATAACTAATGCTGTCCACTTATCAGCAATCAGATCGAGAACCTGACGAATATCAGATGTTTGATCTAAGACACAAGGTCGGGATTGAGGTTCTGTCATATTACACACTTTTGGGTAGGTATAGCACTTTTGAGTATGTACTTGTTTTCTAGATTGTAGCCCGTTAATAATGGAATTGTTCAAAGCAATCAACCATTAAGAATTTCATGATGATGAATTTTTCAGATAAAGTCGCACTTGTTACGGGTGGAAATTCTGGCATTGGTCAAGCTGCGGCGATCGCCTATGCCCAGCAAGGAGCTAAAGTAGTGATAGCAGGTCGTCGATCGATCGAAGGAGAAGAGACGGTCAAAGCAATTAAGGATGCTGGTGGAGAAGCATTTTTTATCCAAACAGATGTGATTCAAGAGTCAGATGTCAAAGTCATGGTTGACAAAACAGTCGAAGTGTTTGGCCGTCTCGATATTGCTTTCAACAACGCAGGAGCTTACGGCGAGAATCCTTCCCTAAGCGAGCAACTAGATTCTGAATACGATCGCATTATGAACGTTAACGTCAGAGGTGTTTGGTTATCCATGAAGCACGAGATTGCCCAGATGCAGAGTCAGGGAAATGGTGCGATCGTCAATACATCATCTATTCTTGGTATGGTCGCAATGCCCAGTGTTCCACTCTACACTGCGAGTAAGTATGCGGTAGAAGGTTTAACAAAAGCAGCTGCGCTCCAATATGCAAAATCGGGGATTCGCATTAATGCCGTTGGACCTGGCGCAATTGAAACAGCAATGTTTGAAAACGCGACAGATGGACAAGATGAAGCAAAAGCTTATATGGCAGGGCTTCATCCCATGGGTCGAGTGGGAAAGCCATCTGAGGTAGCTAATGCAGTGCTGTGGTTGTCATCGGATGATGCCTCATTTGTAACGGGTGAAACCTTGATGGTAGATGGCGGTTACATCGCGCAGTAGTAAAAGTTGAGGAGGTTAACAGTAATAGCTTGACCTCCTCGCCACTCAATTTTGAGCTATATACAACAGCCACTAAATGATAGTAAAACAACACCGTTTACCGCTGGTGGTGTTAAGTGACGATATATGGTGATAAAAGGTTTTCATTATTTATGATGATCGTTGCATACTTTTTTGGATCGCATTCATGTAAGTAAATCTTTTGTCCTTCTACATAACGATGATTCTCAGGAGATCGCGGATCGCAAGAGCCTTCTCCCCTTTGCGCACCTCGTGGAATTGATATGTCAAACCCTACTTCAAGTATAATTATCATTCAAATTACGCATATACCGCTCAATAACTGGTCTATCTGGTGGACTCAAATCCGTGGGTAGTTCCCTCAGCTTAAAAAAACGTATTTCATGCGCTTCGCGATCTGCTTTTAACCTTCCTCTAAACTGTCGTGCTATGTAGACTGCCACTACATTAACCACAATGTCCTGATTGGGATACTTATAAATGAGTTCTGGTCCCGAAAATAAGCCAAACCATTCTAATTCATCTAGCTCTAAGTTAGTTTCTTCCAAGGTTTCACGCCTAGCAGTTTCTATTAAAGACTCTCCAACCTCCATGCTGCCACCGATAAGCCCCCATTGCTGATTATCTGTGCGGTGCTGAAGCAACAGATCGCCTTGCCGATTGAGAATCAGAACAGCAGCTCCAGGAACGATTAAGGGACGATGCCCGACTAGTAGACGAAGTTCTTGAACATAGCCCATTTGTAACTTACCTATGCCAATTTTGATTGAATAATCTTAGCTTAAAGCGATCGCTTTACACTCTCAAAAGTCAACATTATTCTAATGTGTAATCTATAATTCTTTTTTGACTTAGTTCTCAGCTGTGAAGATACTACTAGTGATCCTCCAGAAATAATAATGAGTGATAATGAGTGAAATTTTCTTGCTTGAGTAATTACTTGACTTGACCAAAACGGCGATCGCGTTGTTGAAAAGCTACTATAGCTTGATCGAAC
>JBDKJC010000271.1:0-5582 GCA_039796815.1 Cyanobacteriota bacterium
CTTGGTACGGTAATTTAGGTTACTGGCTAAGAACTGGATATACGGGAAGAGGGTATGCAACAGAGGCAACCAAGTTAATAGCTAAATTTGGCATTCAACAGTTGCAATTAAAACGTCTTGAAATTGTAGCTTCAGTCAAGAATACTCCTAGCCAGAAAGTTGCTGAAAGAGCAGGTGCTTTTAGGGAAGGAATATGTAGAAATAGGCTATTAATCCATGATAGTTTTCATGATGCCGTAATTTATTCTTTTATTCCTAGCGATTTTAGAGCCGAATAATCGAGTTAATACTAATTTAACCTTTTAGTATGATAAGTCTCCCTCTATGGTTTTGATTCAGAGTCGTGATAAAAAAATATTGGCTCGCTATTTTATCCAGCGCAATATTAGTGTATATGTAATAATACGGACAAATTAAAGTATTTATCTATGCTTTCCTTGCAAAATCCTCAGACTTCCGAGCAATCAAAACTAGCCCAGGCAAATCGTATTTTGCTAGTCGAAGATGAAGACTTAATTAGAGATATGGTTAAGGTGGCTTTACAAGAAGAAGGCTATGAAGTCTATACCGCCAGTAATGGTAGAGCTGCTTTAAACATTCTCCAAAGCCCAGATTTTAGCCGAGATAAATTGACTCCAGATTTAATCATTTTGGATTTAATGTTGCCCGAAGTAAATGGATTAGACATCTGCCGTTTACTACGCTACCAAGGAGACATTACCCCTATATTGGTAATTAGCGCCAAAAGTAGTGAAACAGATCGTGTATTAGGTTTAGAAGTAGGAGCGGATGACTATTTAACTAAACCCTTTAGTATGAGGGAGCTAATTGCTCGCTGTCGCGCATTACTGCGCCGTCAGAATTACACCAGCTTATCTCCTAGTTCAGTTCAAAAGTATGGCGAGATTAGCTTATTTTCTCAAGAATGTCGTGTCATAGTGCGGGGAGTCGAAGTTAATTTGTCTCCTAAAGAATTTCGGTTGTTGGAATTATTTATGAGCTATCCCCGTCGAGTTTGGTCAAGGGAACAGCTAATTGAACAGGTTTGGGGACTAGATTTTTTAGGGGATAGCAAAACCGTCGATGTTCATATCCGTTGGTTGCGTGAAAAGCTAGAGTCAGAACCAAGTCAGCCAGAATATCTAATCACAGTTAGAGGTTTCGGCTATCGTTTTGGCTAAAACCTTTTTTCTTGAACAACTCTTGTCACCAAGGATTCGTCGGCAGATGCTATCGAACTTTAAGCGCTAATAATTGAACAACCAAAAAGATTGAGCGCAAAACATCTAAATTTAATTGATGCCCGTTGTAAAATTTAATTGATGCCCGTTGTAAAATTGATTAGAGTTACTTCACTATCAATTGAGCAACTATTTTTTTGTGACAATTCTTAGTTTTTTTTTAGGGCTACTGCTTGGTCTAGGAATTTATGTAGGTCAGCAATACAAATTTAAGCAACAGTTGAAGAAAACTCTCCGTTCCTATATGGGAAATAGGGATGAAGACGTATCTTTGCCCTTAGAATCTCTGATTCGTCGAGAATTAAGCGAACTCGATCGCCAGCGTCAACAACTCGAACAGGATAAACAAGCTTGGCAAGAATTGATTGAGCAAGCGCCGATTGGCTACTTACAAGTAGATGCTGAAAATCAGCTTTTAGGCTGTAATCAAACAGCAAAGGAACTGCTTCACATTGATGATCGACGAGCGCTGCGGGTACGCCTATTATTGGAGTTAGTTCGTTCCTACGATCTCGATCAGTTAATTGAATCAACTCGCAATTCTCAAAGTTCTCAAACGAAAGAGTGGATCTTTTATTTCACTCGCTATGTTTCGCCTCAACAATCAGAGTGGGAAACAAATGATACTCAACCACTACAGAAAGTAGTAGAAGCGATCGCTCTTAAAGGTTTTGGATTCCCTTTACCCAAACAGCAGGTAGGTGTGTTTATCGAAAACCGCCAACCTCTAGTGGAATTGTCCCAGTCTCGCGATCGCACTTTTGCCGATCTTACTCACGAACTACGCACCCCTTTGACATCTATTTCTCTGGTTGCTGAGAATTTGCTCCGACGTTTACAAGATCCCGAACGCCGTTGGGTGGAAAAAATGCTCCAAGAAACTAATCGGCTAATTGAACTAGTTCAAGAGTGGCTAGATTTAACTCAGCTTCAGGCCTCACCAAACAAAGCTTTAAAATATGAAACAATCGAGCTATACGATCTAGTGCAATCAGTGTGGCAAACTCTAGAACCGATCGCCAAACGCAAGGAAGTAACATTATCTTATCAAGGCGATCGCCAATTGCTTATTTCTGCCGATCGCTCTCGCATAATTCAAGTTTTTATCAACTTATTAGACAACTCCATCAAGCATAGTTCAGCAGGCAATGGGATCTTAGTCCAAGTACTTGCTCAGTCTTCAAGACAATCCGATGCGAGAAAACAAATTAAAATTGATGTAATTGACTCAGGGTCAGGATTTAATATTTCAGATCTTCCTTACATTTTTGAAAGACTATATCGAGGAGATAAATCTCGCGCTAGAGAACCACAAAATACTTCTGCCGACGGTAGTGGTTTGGGATTAGCTATTGTTGAGCAAATTATTCAGGCTCATGGTGGTAAAATCTCCGCCAAGAATCATCCTCAAATAGGTGGAGCATGGTTAGAAATTTTGCTACCCATGGAGTAAGAGCGAAATGTGTGAATTTGTTGACCTATTTTGGTTAATTTGAATACATTCCCTCTATCAAACCTAAGCTTTTTTTGCTATTAATATAATATAAATTTCCAATTTTAATGTCTAAATGTCTAGTCGAATATAAATGCACATACTAAACGTATATATTACTAAATACCGTGACTTTAACTTCTCATGATAGTTCTAGGTCTTTACAAGCAAACCAATTGCAGCGTTCCCTACGAAAAGTGCAGCAAGAAGTACTGCGGATGGGTACGTTGGTCGAACAGTCATTTCGCTTAAGCCATCAATCTTTATTCGAGGGCGATTTGGATGCGATTCCTAGATTGCTGATTTTAGAGAAGCAAATTGACATTTATTATCGTCAAATAGAGTCTGACTGTGCCACTTTAATGACTCTTCAAGCCCCTGTAGCTCAAGATTTGAGGTTGCTTAGTGCTTCCATGCAGTTAGTGCGAGATCTCGAAAGAATCGGTGACTACGCTCAAAACTTAAGTGAAATGGCAATCAAGCTGCTGAAATATCCCCCTCATCCAATTTTGCCCGAAATTGCTCAAATGTCAGAGCATGCTCAACTCATGCTAGCTACTAGCTTGGTGGCTCTAGCCGATTTAGATCAGAGTGCTGGAGCTAGAGTTAAAGAATATGATGATATTGTTGATGATGCTTACGATCGCCTATACAATGCGATCGCCATGCAGAAAAACGTTCCAGGAGTAGTCGAACCAGTTTTGCTTTTGGGCTTAATTATTTGTCATTTAGAAAGAATGGCAGACCACGCTACCAATATTAGTCAGCGCGTTACCTACATGGTGACAGGCAAGAGAAACTAGAAAAAAACTAGAAAAGTATTCTGGCATTTAATCATTCTGCAAAAGCAAATTATCCCAGACTTAACCTGGATTTCACATTGCTTTAACTGCTCGATTAAGTTGTTACTCTAAAGTTAGTTTTTGATGTTTAACTAAATCAAATCAGTTCCAACTTGTTTACAACTATATCTATTTATCTATTTAGGTAAAATCAACTACCAAAGGTGTGCGGTCAACAAAATGTCACGACATAAAGATTAATTCATTTGAGCGTTGATTATACTGAATTTATAAAGTCAGTTAGAATATTTGTAGTTAATAACAAAGTTCAACTGTATAAAAGACTACAACAGCGTAGCTTAATTTATATTTAGGTGTGTGAGGATACATATGATTAGATTATTTTGGCAAGCAGCTAAAGTTGCCCCCGTTTTATTCGCAGCCTGTTTATTTTCCACTAGCAGTGCATCGGCACAAAACGTTAATGCGGACAAACAAGCCGTCGACCAGACTTTAGAACAAATCAATAACTATCAACAGTTAAATCAAAACAATCAGTCTCAGGTTACAAACGTCAATCAATTAAGAGACGTTTCTCCTACTGACTGGGCATATGAAGCACTACGTAGTCTCGTAGATCGTTATGGTTGTATTGCTGGTTTTCCTAACCAAACTTACCGTGGTGATCAGTCCTTAACTCGTTACGAATTTGCCGCTGGTTTAAACTCCTGCTTGAATCAAATTGAACGTTTGATTGCCAGCAATTCAAGTGGTGTCGATCAAGAACAACTAGATACTATTAACCGTCTGCAACAAGAATTTGAGGCAGAACTAGCTACCCTTGGCGGGAGAGTTGACGAGATTGAAAGCCGTACTGCGGTACTAGAAGATAATCAGTTCTCTACTACTACCAAACTCCAAGGTGAAGCTATTTTCTCAGTTTCTGATATCTTTGGTGGTGGTCTTGATGATCCAGAGAATGATGATGAGGATGAGGATAATGACGATGACATCAATGCTGAAACTACCCTCAGCTACCGTAGTCGCTTGAATTTTGATACTAGTTTCACAGGTGAAGACCGTTTGAGAGCCAGACTCCAAGCTGGAAATGCTACCTCATTAGATAATGATCTCGATGGTGGTACTAACTCGACTCGTTTAGGTTATGACAATAGTACCGATGATAACTCAGTTCAAATTTCTGACTTACACTATCGCTTCCCTGTTGGCGAAAAAGCAGACGTTTGGGTTGGAGCTCAAGGCTTAGACCTAGATGATGTTTTCAACACTAATAACCCTCAGCTTGCTGATAGTGGCACTGGTGCATTATCTCGCTTTAACCGTTATAATCCACTCATTTTCCGTGGTAATGAAGGAGCTGGTGCTGGCGTTAACTTCGATATCATTGAAGATAAAGTAGGAATTAATGCCGCCTATCTAACTGATGATGCTAGTGATCCGTCAGAAGGAGAAGGTTTGTTCAACGGTTCTTATAGTGCTGGTGCGCAGCTAGAGTTCTCACCGATTGAACCTTTACAACTAACTGCTACCTACATTCGTAACTATCAGACTGGCAGTACAGAAGATGACGAAGGTCGTGTAGTAGGTGCTGTTGATTATAGCGGCGGTACTGTCAGCGGTGAAGGGGTAAATCCCTTCGGTGAAGGTATTGCTAGTAATGCTGACAAAATTGGTCTAGGTGCTACTTTCAATGTTGGCGAAAAAATTGCCCTAAGCGCCACTGGTGGTTATGCTAGTGTCAGTAGTCTAGGTGCTGGAGAAGAATCTGGTGATGTCTGGACTTGGGGCGCTAATGCTTCCTTGCTTGACCTAGTTAAAGAAGGTTCTGTACTATCCATTGCTGGTGGTATGCTGCCTAAATTTAGTTCTGATGATGTAGATGATGATGAAGACACATCTTACCTAGTTGAAGCACTTTACAAGTTCCCTCTCAGCGACAACATCTCGATCACTCCTGGTGCATACGCTGTATTTAATCCCGATCACAATTCAGACAACGAGACTGTTTATGTTGGTGTAGTTCGGACTACATTTGAATTCTAAGAA
>JBDKJC010000272.1:0-5579 GCA_039796815.1 Cyanobacteriota bacterium
GCGATCGCCAATACTACTTTAGTAGAAATATTACAGGAAATCCAGTCAGCGATCGCCAATAATCCTGAAAATACTGAAAGTCCAACCCAATTTGAAGTGATTACCGCAGCAGCCTGGCTCTATTTTGCGCGATCGCCAGTCGATCTAGCGGTGATTGAAGTGGGGTTGGGTGGCAGGCTTGATGCTACCAACGTTAAGGATAGTAGTTTAGTGAGCGTGATTACTTCCTTGAGTAGAGAACACTGGCAACGTTTAGGCCCTACTCTAGCTGATATTGCTCGGCAGAAAGCAGGGGTGATTAAAGCTAATTGCCCTGTGATTGTCGGTCAACTGCCTGTATCAGCCCAAGAAGTAGTGAAAGCCAAAGCAGAAGAATTCAACGCACCAATGACTATTGTTGAACCCGCTACCGAAGTAAAAATTATGGGTGAGAATCAGACTACTTGGGCAAAGTATCAAGATTTGCAATATCCCCTACCGCTATTGGGTCAAGTCCAGTTAAGTAATTCGGCGATCGCCATTGCCACAGTTAAAGCTCTACAACAGCAAGGATGGCTTATTCCCGAACTGGCAATTCAAACTGGAATAAATAAAACTCGTTGGCGGGGAAGATTACAGTGGACAACCTGGAACAATCATCCTTTGTTAATTGATGGCGCGCATAATCCCGCAGCAGCGATCGCTTTACGACAGTATGTAGATACCCGCAATCAACCTATAACTTGGGTGATGGGCATGTTATCCACTAAAGATCACGAAGACATTTTTGAGGCGCTTTTAAAACCTGATGATCGACTACACTTAGTTCCTGTCCCAGAACACAGTAGCGCCGATCCAGAAAAGTTAGCTGCTTTAGCAATGCAAGTTTGCCCCCGTTTGAACAGTTGCCAAACTCATCAAAATGTTTTTCAAGCACTTGATGTGGCGATCGCATCTCAATCTGACCAGGATTCAAAGCGACTAACTGTTTTATGTGGTTCTTTGTATCTCATTGGCGCATTTTTGGGGAAATGCGATCGCTAGATTTAATAGCTTATAGCTTATAGCTTATAGCTTATAGCTTATAGCTTATAGCTTATAGCTTTTAATTTGCTTTACGCAGGGATGTGATAGTTGCGATCGCCGTTTCTCCTACTGTAGTAATTTCTTCTGGAGTATTAAACCGACCAATGCCAAAGCGCAGCGAAGCATGGGCTAGTTTTTCATCTCTGCCTAAAGCGGTTAAAACATGGGAAGGTGCAGTAGATTCAGCAGAACAAGCCGAACCAGAAGAGACTGCTACTATTGGCTGTAAGGCTAGTAATAAAGCAGATCCGTTGACCCCTTCAACACTCAAATTAAGATTATTGGGCAGACTATTAGTAAAATCGCCGTTTAAATGAATCCCGTCTAGAGGTTCAAACATCGACCAGAGTTGCTTTTTAAGCTGCATTAAACGCTCTGATTCAGTTTTCATAGACTCCACCCCAATTTCCAGCGCTTTGCCAAAACCAACTATCTGCGGTGTATAGAGAGTACCCGATCGCCTCCCTCTTTCTTGCCCTCCTCCTTGAATTTGGGAAGCCAACTTAACTCGGGGATCGCGACGACGCACATATAAAGCACCGATTCCTTTTGGTCCATATATTTTATGAGCAGTTAAGGACATCAGGTCAATGTTCATAGCTGCTACGTCTAAAGGAATTTTGGCGATCGCCTGGGCAGCATCGGTATGAAATAATACACCGAGATCGTGGCAAAGTTCGCCTATTTCGGCTAACGGTTGCAGTACGCCAATTTCGTTATTAGCTGCCATGACAGAAACCAAAATCGTATCTTCGCGAATAGCAGCTTCTAGTTTAGTCAAATCTATAAGACCGTTAGACTGCACGGGAAGATAGGTAACCTCAAAACCCAAAGTTTCTAGATAGGCGCAGGGATCGAGTACCGCCCGATGTTCGGTAGCGACAGTAATAATATGTTTTCCCTGATTAAAATAAGCTTCGGCAACTCCTTTAATCGCCAAATTATTGGCTTCCGTTGCCCCACTAGTAAAGACAATTTCTTCAGGCGTGGCGTTGATTATCTGAGCAATTACTTCCCGAGCATTTTTTACGGCGGCATTTGCTTCCCAACCATAAACGTGAGTATTACTAGAAGGATTGCCAAAACTCTCAGTAAAAAAGGGCAGCATTACTTCTAATACCCGTCGATCCATTTGGGTAGTGGAGTGAGCATCAAGATATATCGGGCGTTGATTCATTTTTGAGCTAATCTAAAAATAAATATTTGATTTAGAATGTAGCAGTTTTCAAAGGCTTCATTGGGGAAATATAGCCGTACAAAATTAGCGATAGACAATTAGAGCGATCGGCATCATTGGTAGTAGGTAGTAGTAAAAAAACGTCCTAACATTGTCTAGTATTGCTATATATAATATTGCCCAGTAATCAGTAATTAGTAATTAGTAATTAGTAATTAACATGACAGAATGCGCGATCGCTTTAGGTAGTAATCAAGGAGATTCTTTAAGCATCTTAGAGAGTTCTCTCAATGCCCTCAATCAAATTCCTGGCATTAAACTTAAGACAACCTCTAGTTGGTATCAAACTAAAGCTGTGGGTACAAAAGAATCTCAGCCAGATTATCTCAACGGCTGCGCTTTATTGTCGGCTGCACAAACCCCAGAAGAGCTATTAACGATTCTACAAGCTACAGAACTTCAATTTGGAAGAACCAGCAAAGGAGATCTCCAGCCTCGCACTTTGGATCTAGATTTGTTGCTATATGGAGATCTAGTCCTCAACACTCCTAATTTAACTCTGCCCCATCCACGGATGAGCGAAAGAGCATTTGTCTTAGTACCCCTGGCAGAAATTGCTGCTGACTGGATTGAACCAGTATCGGGAACAAAGATTGCTAAATTACTCAAAAATGTTGACACTTCTGGAGTTAAGCCCTTCGTGACGGCTTAATTAGCTATTATTACCCATTACCGCTAGTGAGATCTACTCTTCCTGCTTCAATCAAAGCGCGATCGCGTATGCGACAAGAATCACATAACCCACAGGGGGTTATTCCCCCCTGATAACAAGACCAAGTATCGGCGATGGGAACATTTAATTCCAAAGCACGACGAACGATATCCACCTTGGAATCTTTGACTAAAGGTGCAACTAACTGAGGGGCATTACCTTCTACTCCCGCTTTGGAGGAAAGATTAGCCAACTTTTGATAGGCTGCTAAATATTCGGGGCGACAATCTGGATAGCCAGAATAGTCTACGGCATTAATTCCTAGATAAATCGCTCGGGCATTTTTCGCTTCAGCAAGGGAAAGTGCGATCGCCATAAAAACTGTATTGCGTCCTGGCACATAAGTAGAAGGAATAATATCAGGCTGTAAACCCTCTTGAGGAATGGCTATAGACCGATCCGTCAGGGAAGATCCGCCCCACTGAGATAAATCGATATCAGTAATAAAGTGTTCTTTAATTCCCAATGCTTCAGCTATTTTCTTGGCTGCTGCCAACTCTTTTTCGTGCCTTTGACCATAGCGGAAAGAAAGCGCAATAACCTGATATCCTTGAGCAATTGCGATCGCTGCTGTGGTGGCGGAATCCAATCCTCCCGAAAGCAAGACTACTGCTTTGTTCATAAACTCTGATCGACTCTGATTTACGGGAAACTTTTCTCTATTCATCATATATCCCAGGGAATGTCGATCATAGATCTAGATAGTTGATAGCTAGAAAAAACTCAGGAGTAGTATGATTCAATAACTGCATTAATAACGACGAAAAAAGCATTTACATTACAAAACAGTAATTTTAGATACAGTTGACAGATTTACCCCGATCTTATCTTTAAGTATCAAGTTGAAAAACCTTCCATCAGGTCAATGTCAAAACTTTTCAACCCTTAAAATATCGATTATTTATGTCTGGAATTTTTTCCTTTGGCGGTCGCTACCGCATTTTGCATCTTACTTGGTTTGCTTTTTTCTTAACCTTCGTGGTCTGGTTTAACTTCGCTCCTTTTACCACAGCAGTCCAGGCAGAATTTGGTCTAGAGCCTGGACAAATAAGAACTATCGCTATCTGTAATGTCGCACTTACAGTTCCCGCTCGGATTATTGTGGGAATGATCCTAGATCGCTGGGGTCCTAGAATTACCTATTCTTGTTTGTTGATCTATGCAGCGATTCCTTCAATTGCCTTTGCACTCGCGCAAAACTTTACTCAGTTGATTATCAGCCGTTTGGCGTTGAGTATTGTCGGCTGTGGATTTGTGATTGGAATTCGGATGGTAGCCGAGTGGTTTGATTCTGAAGAAATTGGTTTAGCAGAAGGGTTATACGGTGGCTGGGGTAACTTTGGCTCAGCAGCAGCAGCCTTTACGTTACCGACGGTTGCGATGCTAACCGCTGTTTTTAGCGCTAGCCAGCTTAACTGGAGATTGGCGATCGCTTTAACAGGAATTATTACGGCAGTTTACGGAGTATTCTATTTCTTTAATGTCCAAGATACACCTCCTGGTAGAGTTTATCAGCGACCTGAAAGTAGCGCAGGACTGGAAGTAACCAGCAAAAAAGATTTCTGGTTTCTACTTTTAATGAACCTGCCTTTAGTAGGAATTTTAGGCGTAATTGCCTGGCGGTTGCAAAAATCGGGGTTGTATGGGGTAGGTATAATGTATCTAATCTATGCTGCCTTGTTAGCTCTCTATTTATTTCAGGCTGTTAATATCTATAAAGTCAATCGCCAACTAATGACTGGAGCAAAACGCTATCCAGCAGTAGACCGCTATCAGTTTTCTCAAGTCGCGCTTTTAGAACTTGCTTATGTTGCTTGCTTTGGCTCGGAATTAGCAGTCGTTTCGATGCTACCAGCGTTTTTTGAAAATACTTTTGGCTTGACCGCAGCGATGGCAGGAGCGGTTGCGGGAACATACGCCTTTATGAATTTGGTAGCCCGTCCTGGAGGTGGTTTGATTTCTGATAAAATCGGCAGTCGCAAGTGGACATTAGCTGTAACCCTAGCTGGGACAGGAATCGGTTATCTAGTTTTTAGTAGTCTAGGTAAAATAGCACTGCCTTTAATTGTGATTATGACTATGCTTGCTTCTTTCTTTGTCATGGCAGCAGAAGGTGCAACTTATGCGATTGTTCCTCTAGTGAAACGCCGCGTTACTGGTCAAATAGCTGGTAATGTTGGAGCTTATGGCAATGTGGGCGCAGTTGCCTATCTTACTATTTACAGTATGCTCCCAGAAGGTGGCGGAGGCGATCGATTCTTCTTTCAGATGTTAGGAGTCGTAGCTGTAATTGTCGCTAGTCTTTGTGCCTTTTTTCTTAAAGAACCGACTGAAGGTCACGGAAAAGAAGAAAAAGTTGATTTTGCCCCAGAACACTCAGCTACTTGAAAGTTTTTAAACACAACAATTGGTCTAATTTCTTTAACTTGCTACTAATACCTCTCGGTTAATGATCCGAGAAACTTGCCCAGTTGTGTAAGATAAACAAAGCTCATCCATCCAGCAAGTTAAATGATTCAGGGAGAAACTATTGTGGCGATCGCCACTGCCGTATTACCCCAACAA
>JBDKJC010000273.1:0-5572 GCA_039796815.1 Cyanobacteriota bacterium
TCTATTCTCGTTGTACCTTCCCCATCCGTTGACGAACTACCCAAAATCTCTAACATATCGTTATGAGTTTCTGACTGAAGGCTTAAAAACTGAATTAGCTCATGCTTAACCTCTAAAGATTTTTTGTCAATACCCAATTGCTGTTCTACTTGGGCGATCGCATCCTGTAAAGATTTAACTTGTGCTTTTTTTTCGGTCAATTCAGTATTTATCTTTTCAAGTTCTTGTCGCTTGATGTCAATCTCAGCTGAGTTGTGAGTCAAATTGTTCCAGTAAGATTGCATTACCTGCTGTTGAGTTGCCGATGCTGACTCGGCTTGTTTAAGCTGGTTACGTAGAGTATCAACAGCTCCATTTGCTCTGGCAATAATTTCCAATTGCTGCTTAAGTTCGCTAGCTCGATCGTGGTCTAATATATTAGCCTGCTTCAACTGTTCATCTAAGCTATTTTGCTGACCTCGTAATTGCGCCCAAGCACCCTCTAATTCAGCACTTTTTGCCGCAAATTCTGCTCGGATACTTGTAGTTTCCGCTTGAGCATGAGCAAATTCTGCTTTTTGCTGTTCAAACTGCTTAAACTCTTCTTCCATTTGCTCAACCTGTTCGAAGCGAGCTTCCATTTCAAGTTGTCGGCGACTAAGCTCTTCACTTTGAATTGCCAACGACTCCTTCCATTGATTAATCTCTTGCTCTTGTTCCTGGTTTTTTTCGACCAAGCGAGAGAAATTTTTTAAAATAGCAATAATTTTGGGCGAAGCTAGCTCTATTTTGCCCTGTACTTGTCGATTAGTGCCTAAATTAACCACAATTAAAGCGCCATCACCAAAATCATTTGCTTCTTCGACAGTAATTGATTCATTGCTAACTACGCCCCAACTTTGATCGTTGCGCTGACAGGCTATGAGTTTAAGCCTAGTTTCTACGCCACTCATGAACCCTTTACTTTGTTTTTGTATTTCTGCCAGATATAGCACTATGCGCCTTCCTCTTGATTTCTTCTGTGTAGGAACTCAGAAAAATTAGGTTTTTCCAGTTTACTGCTGATTTATGCAAACAACCAGACTAAATTAAATTTCAATTTCCTAACCTTGACAGTAAAATTTAAGCGAATTAAATATTTGTTACATCCCGAGCATCTATATGTTATTTATCAAGCTAGTATTACCAACTTTTTTTGAAATAAATATAAGAACAACGAATCATAGTTAATTAATTTTATTTTAAATGAATTATTGACAGCGTTTTATCAATTAGTTCTCAGAATAAATTTAATTTCAATTAAACTGTTTTTGTCAAAAAAACACTCTAAATGATGTTATACCAAAAATATTTTCATGATTTTCATCATCGCTAGGTCTACCAATCAATAACATATATTTAGGCTAGCTGGGCAAAAAAATATTCATGGTTTAATCTAATTAAACCTAAAACAAGTTAACTAAAAAAGAAACTTGCTCAAAATTATGTTGCGGATGACGTGGCGATTGGTTAAAAAGTAGAGTATATTCTGAAGCGGAGAGGTTACTAACCAAGTAATTTTATTAATAATAAGTGAATTTAAGTATAGGTTTAGCTTCTATTAATTTAATGATTTGCCAAGTAGACTTAAGAAAGAGTGTGACTTTTCGTAGATAGCATGTTATGAGCAAAGTTCTAATCGTAGAAGATAGTCTGGCGCAGAGACAAATGATTTCAGATCTCCTAAAAGATAGCGGTCTTAAAGTAACGGTTGCTTGTGATGGGGTAGAAGCTTTAGAGCATTTAGAAACATTTAGTCCTGACATAGTGGTCATGGACATTGTTATGCCTAGAATGAACGGCTATGAATTATGTCGTCGCCTAAAATCAGATCCTAAAACGCAAAATGTTCCCGTGGTAATGTGTTCTTCCAAAGGTGAGGAGTTCGATCGTTACTGGGGTATGAAGCAAGGTGCAGACGCTTACATAGCCAAGCCTTTTCAACCAGTTGAACTGATTGGGACGGTTAAGCAGTTGCTTCGAGCTTAATCGAGATTAGTTTTCAGGTTATATGACTACCAGTCCGTAAACGGTATTTACAAAATTTTATGGTTACTAATCCAGAACTATATACTGAAAGTGGTCTAGATCTGTCTCTAGATATCAAACCCCTAGAAAATCCAGAAGGGGAACTACATCTACGCTTTTATTTAGCGTCGGGAGAAGCCTGTGCTTTTCCTGCCACGGGTATAGCCGAAGTAATGCAGCAAACTCCCGATCAGATAGCGCCAATTCCCAACGCTTCTCCCTTACTCTTGGGAACTATTAACCTACGGGGGAGAATAATTTGGGTTGCCGATTTAGGACAGCTTTTGGGGGATAGCGTAGCCTTGAAAACCGATCGCCCCACAATTCCTGTAATTGCAATTGAAGATCAAGAACAGATTATCGGCTTAGCAATTGATAGTATTGGCGAGATGGACTGGCTAGATGTCGAACAATTAGAAATTCAGCAGTCTCCCTCTGACAGTATGGCTCCTTTTGTTCAAGCTCAATGGCAAACTGATGATGAAAGCAAAATCCTGATTAATTTATTAGATCCAGTAAAAATTTTACGGTCGGCACGATGGGCAGCCTAAAGCTACCAAGATCATTAATCTCTGTTTAAGCTAAAACTTATACTTATACTTATTGAGCATTATTTGAGAAAACAGCACAGTGTTGCTTTTCTTTTTTACTTATATAAACTTAGAGTCATCATAGGGTCAGAAGCTTAAAGCAAGAACTCATCAGCACAAGCAATAAAAATTTAGATTTAATTGGCAAAAAGCATCATGGCATCAGGAACTAATTATTCTCAGGAATACGGACAAGCAGAAAAAGCCTATTTAGAAAGTAATTTTGCTCAAGCGGCAGAAATCATCGATCATTTAGCCGATGAATTTCCCAATGATCCAAATGTTTTGTTGCTGCGGGGTCATATCTATTGCTATGGCTTTCAAAACTATGATGTGGCAAAAGAGCAGTATAAGCATGTCCTGAACTTAAGCGATTCCGACGATCTACTCGATTTTGCTCGTAGTGGTATTGAACAGATAGAACAGCTTCAGGAACAGTCAGAATTAGCCGATCGCTCATTTAATTCTAATGCATCTTTTGCTCCAGAAGATCTGGAATCTGAAAGTGATTTGAGAGATATGGATCTTCCTGATGAACAAGCTTATGAAGAAGGTTTTGCCCAGGATGATTTTGCTGCTCACCAAAATTATGAGGCGGACTTGGAAAATGCTGAGTATAATCCTTTCAACCAGCTAGCAGAAACGCCAGAATTAAGCTCAATGGAACAAGATGGGTTTACATCAGAGCTTGAATCAGAACCAGCCCCTTCATTGGCAGAGCCTTTTCCAGAAATAGAGCAACCCAGCGTTCACCTTAGTTCTGCTTTTACAGTGGATAGTGATGATAATAACAATAATCTTAATTTGCCTGACTACACAGATGAAGATTTTGCTGCTCGCCAAAACGATTACGGCAATGACTATGATGATAGCTCGGAACTAGAAATTGATACCGTTTTGACTGAACCCTTTTCCATGGCAAATGAGAAAAACTATGGTATGGAAGACATTCCTGAACAAGACGGAGTGGATTATCAAGACGAGCTGGAATTTGATGAAATTGATAGTAGTTTTTTCGATCTTGAAGAATTAGAACAAGGACTTCCTGATACTGGGTTATTTAACGTAGTAGAAGATCCAAGTAGTGGTAGTACAAATTTTTCGAGCAACTTGGTTGCTGAATCGGAATCAATAGAGCCTGATGAAATCGCTATTAGTGATGTTAGTCCTAGCACCACAAAGTCCTTTATTAGTTCCAAGGAAGAATCAGAAATTGAAGTTAAACAAGGGGCTTTAGCTGGCTTTATTAATGCTCCGATGCGACAGAAGCAGCTAACTACGGCTGTTATCACGGGATTAGTCTCGGCGATCGCTGTTTTGAGTATTGGTTTAATTGGCTCTAGTGTTACTGCACAAAATTCTCAACGGACTATCAAAGAATCTATACCAGGTAATCTTTTATTAGCTTTGGTGGCTGGATTATCCAGTGCGGGAACAGCTGCTGCGATCGGCAATATTACCACCAAGCATGTTGCTAAAACTAGCCAAGATTTGCAAAGTCAGTTTGATGATGTTTATCAAGGTAATCTTAATGCTAAAGCTACGGTATATTCTCAAGACGAGTTTGGACAGTTAGCATCAGGCTTTAACCGGATGACGCGAGTGATCTTAACTACCACCCAAGAAGCCCAAAGAAGAGCGGAAGAAACTGAGCAGGCAAAGGAAGATTTACAGCGTCAAGTAATTCGACTACTAGATGATGTGGAAGGTGCAGCTAGAGGAGATCTAACCGTACAGGCGACCGTTACCGCCGACGTTCTAGGGGCAGTTGCTGATGCTTTTAACTTAACGATTCAAAGTCTACGAGAAATTGTGCGTCAGGTAAAAGAAGCCGCAGAACAGGTGAACCAAGGTTCGACTGATAGTGAATTGTTTGCCCGTAACCAATCTAGTGAAGCGTTGCGAATGGCGGAAGAATTGGCAGTCACCTTAAATTCAGTCCAGATGATGACTGAATCGATTGAAAGGGTAGCCGAGAATGCTCGTGAAGCGGAGGAAGTGGCTCGTTCGTCATCGGTGACTGCTCTTAAAGGCGGCAAGGCGGTAGAACGTACGGTATCGGGGATTTTCCAAATTAGAGAAACGGTATCAGAAACGGCTCGTAAGGTAAAGCGACTAGCCGAAGCATCCCAAGAAATCTCCAAAATTGTGCTGTTGATTTCGCAAATTGCGGAAAGAACTAACCAGCTAGCTCTTAATGCCTCTATTCAGGCAGCAAAAGCTGGTGAAGCAGGTCGAGGTTTTGCAGTGGTTGCGGATGAAGTAAGACAACTTGCCGATCGCTCTGGTAAATCTTTGAAAGAAATTGAGCAAATCGTACTCCAAATTCAAAGTGAAACAGGGTCAGTAATGACCGCTATGGAAGAAGGTATTCAGGAGGTAATCGACGTAACCGAAAGAGCAGAACAGGCGAAAACTGCCCTAGAAGATATTATTCAGGTATCGAATCGTATTGATACCCTGGTACGTTCTATTACTGCTGATACTGTCGAACAAAGAGAAAACTCGCGGGCAGTAGCACAGGTAATGCAGTCGGTAGAATTGACTGCCCAAGCTACCTCTCATGAGTCACAAAGGGTTGGTGGTGCGCTACAAAGTCTTGTAGGTATTGCTCGTGGTTTACTTTCTTCTGTAGAAAGATTCCGTATTGATAAGGGTGAATCGTAAACTCTACCTGCTCTATAAATTAATTAATTTAAACTATAGTTGTCGCCAACAGAGCGATTAGGCTTCCCTAAAGGATTCCCTAAAGGGTATATGCGAAGCGGTATTCTCCTTCGAGGACGTAGTCCTTTAGGACACCTTCGGATAAGCTTGCCCTAAAGGATTAGCTAGCGCGTCCGCCTAGCCTTCGGATCGCCTTGCCAAGAGACTTTGATAATTCTTCATCTGCGATAATTCCCTCCGCATTTAAACCTCTACCTGCAAGGTTGAGA
>JBDKJC010000274.1:0-5571 GCA_039796815.1 Cyanobacteriota bacterium
AGGCAAATTAATTTTCTACGTAGATACACAAATTTTTCTTTGGGCATCAGCAGAACCGAATTTTAATCGCAACGGCGATCGCACTAAGTTTTTCACCCCATTTCTCACTCCATCTGGTAAACCCATATAATGAATTTTGAGCTAGGATATGCTCTCGATATTAGTTTATCTCTCACTCTATAGCAGACTTTTTAAATTTCTTATTCTAATTTTCTTTGTTCAAGGATGAATTCTCTCGCTTCCTGTAAACTTTTTAGAGTATACTTTAGCTCTTGTTTTAGTCTAAGATTCTCGGTAGCTAACTGGAGATTTGCCGATTTTAACTCTTTGGTGTTATTTCCTCTGACTTTTTCTTGCTCTATTATGGCTTTTAATTCAGCATTTTCCTGTTTTAATGCTGCTTTTTCTATTCTCCACAATTCTGCTTGTTGGTCAATCTTTTTCGTTGTCTGATTATGGGCAACCAAGTCATATTTTTGTTGCTCTCTTAAGCACTGAATTTTATAGGCTAATTCAGGATGTTTATATATATAGCTAACAGAAACTTGGGCTTCTCTAGATACAGAACGTATAGTAATTTTCTGCTCTCTTTTAATTAAAATTGCAATCGCTTTTTTTGTTCTAGCTATTGCATCATTCCTTTTTTTTAGACTAGCTTGATTCAATCCTGCTAACTGTTTATTACTCATTTATTTGGGTGAATAAATTATCTATAACAACGATGTAGACGTTGTAGATGCTTTTATATATATAACCGATAATTACTGTTATGGGAAGTTGAATTTTATTTTTCGCTTATTCCTCAAACTCTTATAAGACAAGACTTTGTTCTAGCTTAGAATATATACTTACTTAAAACCGTGGCACGTATTTATTTTGATTTACGCCCTGAAAAGCACTTTTTGTTTGCTTATTGATTTGAGTTAGCAGCAAATTTTAATAGCTAATTTGATAGTTAACTTTGCTCTTGCCAATAATCAAATTCTGGTTCGTAACAAGTATCTTCAAGATCGCTTAATTTATCCTGCATAAAAGAGCGTGCATCGATAATTGCTTGATTATAAACACTCGGGCAAATTTCTTGTAAGCAAAAGTCGAGAAATAGTGAAGCTTTGAGATCGCCGATTTCTTCATCGAGTTCTTCTTCAAAGTATCGTTTGATAGATTTAATTAACAACTTTTTTGTTGCTTTTGATAGTTTTATAGTCATTTTTTTGAGAAGATTATCCTAAAAGGATACAGTTTGTTATTGTTTGTCGATTTAGTGACCAGCGATCGCCAGTTCCTCTAATTTTATACAAACAACTTTGGCGATCGCAAAGCTGTATACCATACCCGAAGGTGTATGCTAACGCCCTAAAGTAGTTTGATCGTCAAAGAATCCAAAATGTGTCATAAATCAATATTTGAAACATTAATAAATTGAGACTAAGGTATTTACATATGTATCATAGTTAAACTTTTGACACAATTAATTTTAAAAGCACAAAAATGAGGTTTATAGACGTTACTTTTGGTAATCGACGTACAACTACTTCTACTAGTTTGGACTACGAAATCACGCTCTTATCCATCGCTGGTAGTCTTCTAGGTTTGACTAGCAAGAGTGCTTCTGTTACGGATATTAAATTCAAGAGGTCTATTATATTTTGTGCGATCGCTTTACCAAAAAATAATTTATTCTTGACTATTGAATGAATCAGTAATTTGAGTGACACGGTGAAAAATTCGTTCAATCCAGGTAGCATCAGCGTCTGGAAATAGGTGTTGAAGTCCGACAAAAGTTGAATATTCAATGATTGCCAATTCAAGAGCAATTTCTGGATCTGATTGTCCAAATTCGTCAATTAATTTAGCTAAATATTCAATTCGTTTTTGATCGACACTCTTCATCGCCTGTTGAACTCGCAGATCGCTGCCTGACCAATTACGAATTGCTCGCTCGACTTGGCTATCAAGGCTTGCTGCCAAGCGATCGAGCTGTTGACGACGTTCCTTTCGGTTATCAATCTGTTCAACTGTTGAGATGATTAGGTCAGTATGTTCAGACTGCCAGTATTCTAAAAGAACCGTGGTAAATTCATCCCGATTTTTAAAATGATGATAGAAAGAGCCTTTGGTACGATTAGTAATTTGACAGAGACGCTCGATTGTTAGAGCGCTTTCTCCCTCAGTAGCTAAAAGATGCAAGCCGATTTCGAGCCAGTTTTTGCGGGTTAGCCGTTCAGAAATTGTCATGATGAGAATAAGCCCAGTACTGCAAGCAAAGTGATGGGGATAAAAAACATCCATTGCGGATAGTCTAAAGATTTTAGTTTGAGTACAACAATCAAGCCAATGCTAAGTAACCCACAAGCACCAGCAATACTTGTAACAGCTACTGTCAGGGGAATATCAAATTGAAACGCGGCAACGTAAGCATATGCACCAGTCATAACCAACAATAAAATTGTAGAGATATGCCAGCAATAGTAGGTTGTTAGCTTGACTTGTTCCTGAATATTTGGAGTATTTAAGAGAGGTTTAGCTACTTGATACCCACCTACAAAGGTATGAACAAAGAATGTTATCAGTGAAACCACAGCGGCAGCGAAAAGAAACCAATTCATATTGTTTACCTTAATTAGAACATTATGAGCATACCATACCATACTGTTTGGTATGTTAAAGATCTTTGGTGCGTGAAAGTTATATTTTTCCCCTCGATTAACATAATGATTTGATGCGCAATTGTGTCATTAATTGAATTTTGATACATAAAATTATCTTTGCGATCGCTGTAAACAATCAAACTAAAATAATCATAGAAACAGACTTATCGATCGCTCGAACAAGTTTGAACAATTTCAATAATATGTGTCACTATATTTATTTTTGAGACATTACCGATTTAATACACATGTTTAAAGGCGTTCAAGAGACATTAAAATTAATCCGTATTTGTGTCAGAATTACAACTTTGAAACATTTCATAGTAGGGAATATTGTTTTTAACCGCATAATCAGTCTTAGAAGAATAAAATTTACCATCGCGATCGTGAAAAGCCCAGTTAGTAGGAAACTGTAAGATTGCACCCATAGTTAAAGGAACACCAGACTCCTTTAAGACTTTTATTCTGCGGTGTAGAGTGCTGCGAGATAAACCTGTTTCTGCCATTAACAGGCGATAGCTATATTTTTTACCCTCGATTAACATAATAATTCGATGCTCAATTGTGCCATTAGTTTAATTCTGACACATACTTAATTATCTAGCCTAAAAATTTAGTCAATTAGTTCAGTTATACTAAATTAGATTGGTTTAGATTGGTAGAGGTAGTGATTAACTTTCTGACTTTTGATTTGCCCTAAAGGATTTCCTATGGTCACGAAGCTTATCCTTTAGGACTTTTGACTTTTGACTTTTGACTTTTAACTTCAAAACCAATGGCATTACCCAGAATAAAAATAGCCAAGGACAAAGCCGAATTAGTTCAAAGGCTGTTAGATGAAAAAAGAACAACAGGAATGTTTTCCACTTACGCAGATATAATTGCTTTTGCTGCCAGTTTAGGAGTAAAACACCAAAGGCGATCGCCTATTACAGAAGTATCCCAAAGCGAACCTGCACCTATTAGCCTAGAAGTATTTATTTCTCGGGGTTACGAACGGCTGATTAAATTACTCGCCGTGATATCAACCGACGATATCAAAGTATTATCTAGCGAAGATGAATCCGCAGAAGCGACCAGAGTCTTAATTTTTGAAGAATACGCTAACGGTGGTTTAGAACAGTTACAGCAAGAATTACGCGGCGCAGTAGATTACACCGATCGATTAGTTTTAATTTTAAATGCGGAACGGTTTAAAAAAGAGGTTAATAACGAGGAATTCGATCTGAGCAGATTTTTATAATGTGTCAAAAGTTTAAAAAAGACACAATATTTAGTAGTGTAGAATACAAAATCAATTAAAAATATCAGCAGGATCGGCAGTACGGAGTTTTTTAATAGCGATCGCGCCTGAGATTACACACATGAGAATAGTGAGCGCAAACACCCGCAGAGCAATACCTGTATTCATCGTGACAGTGAGTTCAATATAGTTGGTCATCAAATAGTAGATGCCGAAAGAAGCCAGATAGCCAGGAATAAAACCCATCAGTGCCAGAATCAATGACTCTTGCAGCACCACCAAGGATAAATCACGGTCTTTATATCCCATTGCTTTAAGGGTGGCGTATTCAGGCAAATGTTCGTTGACATCGGTATAAATCACCTGATAGACAATAATAATGCCCACGATAAAGCCTATAGCTGCACCAAAGTTGAGAACTTTTCCATCAGGCCATGTTGCAACTTCGGCAACTTCTGCTTCAGCCAATTCAGTCTTGGTTAATACTTTGATATCCTTACCAATAGTCTGCTTAATACCTTTAATCACTGCTTGTGGATTTGCTCCAGGCTCTAAAAATATTACGCCGAGAGAAACCTGGTCTAAATCAGCATCTTCACTAATTTGTTTATAATTCCAGTCGCTCATTACCGCCACACTATCAAAGTAAAAAGTGCTGCCTAAATTAAATAAACCGACAACAGTTACTCGACGGTTATCTAAAATACTAAAGACTCGATCTTGGTTAGCAAATAGCTGAGGAATGTTTCCTGCTTTCGATTTTGAAAGGCGATCGTATAAAATACCGCCAGGAACAGATAATAGATCTAATTGCTGATTAATTTCAGGTACATTGAGTACTGGCTTATTAGGATTAAAGGCAATAATCTGCATAGAAGAAGATTCAATATCGGCATCAACTTCATCCACTTCGGCAGTTTTAAGCAGCTTTGGATCGACCCAGCTACCACTACCAACATATAGCGGTCGGACATCGGCAACTCCTTCAACAGCATCAGCTTGGTAAAGATAAATATTGGGAAAAGAACTATCTCGAATGACTTCAGTATATTTAGAAATCAGATAAAGATCGCCGTTGAGATTTTCTGGCAACAATGTCACCCCGTCAAACAGCATCGACCTTAAACCTAACTGAGTAAAAATGAGAATAATCGAAAATGCCACACCCAAAATTGCTACTAACAAGCGAACTTTCTGATGAGATAACTGTAACCACGCCACGGGAGTACGGCGCAGATAGGCATTGAGCTTCTGGAAAAATAGATAAATTAGTTTCACTGTCAGTAATTAATAATCAGTAATCAATTATTTATTTCTACTCGTACTTGCATATTGGTTAAACCCGCGACTTTTTTACTGTCTTCTGGATTGATGCGGATCTTAACTTCGACAATGCGGGAATTCTCATCTTGAGTAGGATCTTCAGTTGATTCCACTATTTCTTTTTCACCAACCTGTAAACCTAAATGCTCTACCTGACCTTTTAGCTTACCTACAAATCCGCCATACTCACTGCTAACCGTAGCTGGTTGACCAATTCTCACCTTTCCAATATCAGTTTCATAGACTTCAGCGATCGCATACATTTGATCCGTACGACCTAATTCTACGATTCCCTCTTCAGTGTTTACCTGTTCCCCTACACGGGTATTGATGCGGAGGATTTGACCTGAAATC
>JBDKJC010000275.1:0-5568 GCA_039796815.1 Cyanobacteriota bacterium
AATCCGCCGATGAATATTATACCCGCTACCTACGAAGGCGATCGCTTACTCGTGTTTAATAATCAGTGGCTTCAATTAAATCAAGTTCGACAGCAGCTACAGTTAAGTCCAGGACAGAAGTTTAACCTAGGAATTCGCCCTGAACATATTCAGATTCACCCAACATCCGCTCAGGAAGATCGTGATTGTCTAGTTTTAGAAGTAGATTTAGTTGAACCTTTAGGCAGAGAAACTTTGATTACAGCGATTGTTCCAGGATCGAACATGAGGCTAAATATACTGGCAGATGCTCAATGTCCAAGTCGTCAAGGCGATCGCCTCACCGTAAAATTCGACCCAGCACATCTGTTTGTTTTTGACGTAAATAATGGGCGGACTATTAACTGTCAATAGTTAAATATTTTTTTGACTAATCAGTATTAAATAAATAGCTAAATCTATCAACTATAAGTGATTTAAAGAGATTTTACCTAGTTAAGTAAGTGATCTCGATCAATTTATTTAATCTGACCAACACCTTGATACTAAAGGAATTATTGCTGTTAAAAACCATTTATTTTATCTAAAATATACAGACTCTTTATCTCTAGTTGATTAAAAAAATCATATTTTCATCTGGGCTTGATGATTAATTTTAATAGTTCAACAGATAATTGAATTTACTCCTCAACAATTGTTTTATTTAACCAATTATCTGAATTAAATTTAATCCTATGTCCGACAATATATTACTGAAAGATATCGTATCAATCGATAACTTTTTTACTATACCTGAGAGAGTTTATGAGTTAGAAAAAAGTATCATTGAATGTGAAAAAACAGGCTCGATTTATCAATATGATGATAAATCTAATGTAGATAGCACGCTGGTAACTGACCCCAATAATCCAGATAATTATCAAGCTGTGGCAATGAATAATAATCATAATGTTGCTACAGGCATAGATAATGATATTGTTTATGGTAAAGGAATTTCCTCTGCTTTAAGCAGTGCAACGGCTGGTTCAGAAGCTGAATTTATTTCAACTCATCTTGTTACTGCTAATAGCCAAGCTATTGCAGATGTTGGTGTACTGGCTTTAGGAATTGTTAATTCAGGTACTATTAATACTGGCAAAGGTGATGACATTATTTTTGGTACTGCTGATGCTTGGGGTAACTCCAAGGCTGATGCTCAATCAGAATCAATTTTGAGTAATGTCACTTATACTGATGCTACTAGTAACTCTCTAGCAACGGTTAATGTACTTGTAGAAGCTGTGGGTATTAGTAATTCAGGTAAGATTAATACTGGCAGTGGTGATGACATCATTGTTGGTGTTGCTAATGCCTCGGCTTCAGGCAACTCAACAACCAATTCCCAAACTCAATTAGTATTTACTAACGACTCGACAGCTAATGCTAACAGTGAGTCAGTTGTAATTGTCAATAGCTTGTCAATCGGCGTTGATAACACAAGTACCATCAACACAGGCGAAGGGCATGACGTGATTGTTGGTTTCGCTACCAACTCGGCTATGAGTCAAGCGATCGCTGCTACATTTGCTTATAATGCTACTGTCTTAGCCACAGGTGGTGATTCTCAAGCTATTGATGTAATTGAAACGGCTGTTTCTCAAAGCACATCCTCAGCTACTGCTGTTAATACTACCACTACCTTAGGAATTGTTAATTCTGGTCAAATTATTACCAGTAGTGGAGATGACGTAATTGTTGGTCTAGCCAATAATCAGAGTGAGAGCAAATCTCAGACTAATTCTGTTGCTGAATCTACTGCTAACGATTTGGCGACTGCCACGGCAGATGGACAATCTCTGGCGATCGCTCTAGGTAGTACCGTCGGAATTGCTAATTTTGGTGAAATTAATACTGGCAAAGGTAACGATATTGTAATGGGTCTTGCCATTAATAAAACTACTGCCAATGCTGATGCTGATGCTAATGCTGTCAGTGTTGTTAATGACTCAGATGCCCAAACAAACACTAGCGCAATTGCTGATGTTTCACAAGTGAGAGCCATTGGTATTGATAATACTGGAGGCAAAATTCTCACGGCAACAGGAGATGATCAGATTATTGGTATGGGTGAAATCGGCATTTTAGGCGGAAGCTTAAATGCAGGAGTAGGTGACGATCAAGTTATTGGCTATGGGAAAAAGGTTGGCGTTGAATCCAGTCAGATTAGATTAGGTCAAGGTAATGACTGTTTTAAAGCAGCTATAGTTGATTTTGATCCTTTCACAGGGGCAATTTCTTTGCCGTCAGATCAGTCTGATTCCATTAAAGATACTAGTGTTTTTGGCGATCGCGGTAATGATACTTTTGAAATTGGCGACTTTAAAAACAGCGTCTTAATTGATGGTGGTAAAGATTTTGATGTTTTAAGACTGTGGGGCAATATAGATGATTATCAATTTACAGGCTCATCAGATGATAAAACTTTAACGATTGAAGATTCTGGTTCAGTATTGACCGTCAAAAACGTTGAAGCGATATATTATGGCGACAGTGACCAAGCTTATAAAATTAGTGACTTTGCTTAGACGAAATTTGTTTTTTTAGTGTTTTAAATAATCATTGAATACTTGGGAGTTAAAGGCAGAGCGTAATCGCTTTTAACTCCCAATTTTTGCGTCAATTTGAGTAAATCTAAATGCTCTTCTTTTCTAGCTGAAACTGGAACTAGAACTAGAACTGGAACTGGAACTAGAACTGGATGAGTTACTATTCACTGTAATTGAAATATTTTGAGCCGTTTTGGTTTTGCCATTACCAGAGACAAAAACTTTACTTGTAGCTTGGGCGATCGCCTTGCCATCAGGGGAAATAACTTGCTTACGAATAATTCTTTGGTAGGTCATAGTTTTACTTTAATTAACTTAAAAAATATTCCTCATTTATTATATAAAATAGTTCGAGATAAATTGGTTAAAATGTCTTGTTCCGCATTCTCCGAATTTATTTCAAGTTGAGCTAATTGTTTAACTAATGGTATTGCTGATTTTTCTTGCAGCCAGAGTGATAATTCGGCGATCGCTTCAGGAGTCTGATTAATTTTAAGAGCTGCTTGTAGCAGTTTTACGGTGCTATCTAAATTACCAGCTTTAAGTGGTCTGTTTGCTTGAGCTAAACACCATGAAAAATGATAAGCCCGAGATTTGGCGTTAATTTCTGCGCAATATTTTGCAGGAAGGTAACTCTCGGAAATTTCAATCGCTCGTAGATGATCGTACCCCGAAGCGCCACTCAGATTTTCCGCTATGGTTATGCTGCTGGCTTGTTCTCGATAATGAGCTAAAATTCCAGGTTCGTACCACCAGTCATAAAAAGTTGCTACCCGCTTGTAAAATTCCCAATCACAGGTATAAAGTAAATCTAGTTTGTAGCCTCCCAATTTTTCATAAGCAGCACGTCGGATCGCCAATGAAGGTGGACTTAGAGGACAAGAAACTCCAACACGCAAGATCCAGTCGGCAACAACACCACGATGGTTTTCTAAGTTGTGTTGTTGAGAGAAGATCATTTGGCGCTCTTCATTGATATTTTCGTAGCCAGTAAAGGCAGCTCCTACGGATTCTGGGCTAGTTGCCAAACCTGCTTTAAGTCGGGCATAAAATTCTGGCAGAACATAATCGTCATGATGCAATAAATGAATCCACTCACCCCGACAAAGAGATACTGCCGTATTCCAGTTTTGTTGTAAAGGAATAGTTTCAGGCAATCGATAATAACGAATAATTCCTCGACCCAAATCATCAGGAATTTGCCACTGAGGAGGATTGCTGCCATTATCTAGAACTATAATCTCCATCTCCTCTGCACCAGTCCACTGGGCAAGCACACTAGCCAGACATTCTGGGAAATATTCAGGACGGTTGACAACTGGAATTACCACACTCCAGAAAGGTCGAGGAGTTTCACGTTGAGATGGAGGAGGAATAGCAGGAAACTGGTGCTTGCCAATAGTTACTTCTCCTTGAGGAATTTCAGGGACATTAAAGCGATCGGCTAATGGAGTAACCTCTGCTGAAGATTCCATAGCTTGAGCATAGTTAGAATTAATCAGCTTTAATCCTAATTTAAAATTCACGGTAGCTTGGTTGAGGTTTCCCAGATCTTGATAGATCTTACCCAAGTTATAGTAAGCAAAGCCAGAGTCTGGGTTTAATTGTAAAACATGCTGATAACAAGCAAGGGCTTCAGTTAACTGTCTTTGTTGTTGCAGTACCAAACCTAAGTGATCGTGAGCATCTACCAGATCGGGCTGCATCAAAATTGCCTGACGATAATAAATTGCAGCGGTTTGCCAGTCTTGGACTCGATGACGATTTAAGCCTAATTTGTAGTTCAGCTTGGCATAATGAATCTGTTTTTCTGCTGATAGTTTTGCTTGAGCATAAAGCGCATTACCCCAATTGACATCTGCTGCGATACAGTCTGGCTCAATCTTTAAAGCTTGCTGATAATATGAGGCTGCTGACGACCATTTACCCTGTTGTTGTAACACATAGCCTAAGTTATTACAGATAGATGCAGAATCTGGTCGCAGTTTTAAAGCCTGTTGATAAGCCTGCTCCGCTGCTTGATATTGTCCTCGGCTTTGACGTAAATTACCCAAACTAAACCAACCTTGGAGAAATTTAGGCTGTACTGTCACCGAGGTACTAAAATATTCTTCCGCTTTGTCTGGCTGATTAATTTGCTGTGCGATCGCACCCAATCCATATAAAGCTTCCGCATGTTTAGGTTGTGCGGCTATTACTTTTAAATATTCTCTCTGAGCAGCTTCTAAACGATTTTCTCGTTGATACTGTACCCCCAGTTGAAAAGCCCGAGCAACTTCGGCGTTATTAAATCTCCGTGGTTTATCAATTATTTGCAACAGAAAGTCCTCTAAAGCCCTGACTGGGGTTAAATCTCCATATAATTTATGCTGATTGAGGGCAATTTGTTGAGCAATATGTTGGCGATAATTAGGATCGCGACCTAAATGCACCGCAATCTTAATATATTCATCTTTAGTATGAGCAATCGTTGCTTCCACTCCAATCATTTTGAGAATTGCTAGGGTATGTCGACCACGCATTAGGTCACTGGGAAGGGTAACAATTGGTAAGTGATGAGCAATAGACTCTAAAGTTGTGTTACAGCCAGACCAACCGATATTATCTAAAAAGATATCGGCGATCGCTCCTACGCCAGCAAAAGCTTCAGTGTGCAAGCGGGGTAAAAATAGGCAGTAGTCTTGATAATTCAAATTCAACTGCCCAAAAGCATCAGCTAATCTTTGGCAAAATAGACTATTGGCGAATTTGCTTTCTAGCTCAATGAAGACAAACTTGGCATTACTTAACTCTTGAGCAATTCTGGGAAAAACATCATCATGCTGCGGTAAGTACTTAAATAGAGATTGGCAGCACCAAAACATGATTTCATCATCTTGAATACCCAGATCTTGTTTGTTCTTTATCTCTAGTTGAATTGAAATCGGTTGGTAATATATGCCTAAATTAGGTAATCTAATTAGCTTTTCTGCATAATTTTCTTGAGCATTTTCTGGCTCCATCA
>JBDKJC010000276.1:0-5554 GCA_039796815.1 Cyanobacteriota bacterium
GGGATCGATCGAATGCCTTTAGATGCGACTATCGGTAGAGCTAGGGTAATTGAAATTAAAGATCCTCAGCAAATTAAGGTTGAAGAGCTTGAACCCCATAACATTCAAGCAGGAGAGCGGATTTTATTTAAAACTCAAAACAGTGATTCTGCTTTAAAATCTAAGACTTTTGTAGAAGATTTTGTACATATTTCTACGGCAGCTGCACAATATTTAGCTGAGAAAAAAGTTCGGACTGTAGGAGTAGATTACCTATCAGTTGGTGGCTATGAAGGGAATGTCATCGAGGTACACCATGCTTTATTAGGTTCTGGCATTTGGGCGATTGAAGGACTAAATTTAGCTGAGGTTGAGCCTGGAGAATACGAGCTAATTTGCTTACCGATTAAGCTTAAAAATGGAGACGGCGGCTTAGCTAGAGCAATCTTGCGTCCTATTTAAAGGTAATGCTAGTTAAGATTGGAGTTGGCATCAATTAATCACTTATCCCACACTTATTTGATGCACTACCGATTTTTCTCTTTCTCGATTAATGTTAGCATTTACAAATAGAGTCGCATTTTAGATTTTGTTGCGTCTCGATATCCAAACCAGCCACAAGGAACGCATCGTCAGTTAAAATGGCAAATCAGTTATCTATTGCAGTAGCGTTTATTGGATTTCTCGTTTTAATTGTCTTCGTCGGCATTTATTCTTCAAGTTATAAGCAAAGTACTACTGCTGATTATTTGTTAGCTAGTCGTGATGTCAATCCTTGGCTGACAGCATTATCGGCAATGTCAACGGGACAAAGTGGTGCGTTGTTTCTCGGTCAAGTTGGTTTTGCCTATGAAATTGGAGTCTCTGCAATTTGGTTGACGATCGGCTGGGCGATCGGCGATTATCTAGCCTGGTTATTCTTTTTCAAGCGACTCAGAGAACTATCAGAAGACACTTCATCTGATACGGTTTCTGATTTTTTGGCTCAAAAAACTTTTGGTAATCGCTGGATTTCGATCGTTTCAGGCATAATTATTATTGCTTTTTTGGGTTCGTATGCTGCGGCGCAACTAGTAGCGGGAAGTAAAGCACTAAACGTTGTCTTTGATTGGAATTATTATTTAGGCATCGTGCTGGGAGTGGTAATTGTCATTGTTTATTGCTTTTCTGGGGGAGTTCGTGCCGAAATCTGGACGGATGCGGTACAGGGAGTCGTAATGATTGCTTCGCTGCTGCTGCTTTTAGTTGTGGCGCTCGTTCATGGTGGTGGATTTGGCGAACTCTGGACGCAGTTAAAGGCGATCGATACTCAACTGGTTAATTTTAGTCCGACGAATTTGCCTCTGGGTTTTATTCCTTTTTTTGTCGGTTGGATTGCAGCAGGTTTTGGCGTAATCGGTCAGCCTCATATTCTAACGCGAGCAATGGCGATCGATTCACCAGAAAATGTCAAATTAGCTCTTAATATCAAAATTATAGCCAGTCTGATTACTTCTTTTTCTGCGCTTGGTATTGGTTTGGTGTCGAGAGTGGTTTTGCCCGATTTGATCTCAAACGGCGATCCAGAATTAGCATTATTTTATCTAGCAGAGGATTTATTACCTACATTTTTTGTGGGAATAATGCTAGCAGGAGTATTCGCCGCAACTATGTCTACTGCTGATTCGCAAATACTTTGTTGTTCGGCTGCGCTCACGCAAGATATAGCACCTCAGTTTGCTAAATCTTATCGAATGGTGAAATTAGGAACGTTGACAGTGGCGGCAATCGTCATGAGTATTGCTTTAGCTGGCGACGATAATGTTTTTCTCTTGGTTACTTCTTCTTGGTCGGCATTAGCTGCGGGTTTGGGGCCATTAATTTTAGTCAGGATTGGGCAACTACCTGTTAAAACTCCAGTAGCTTTATTGATGATGATTGTAGGTATTGTGGTGGCGATCGCCTGGAGTTCTGTATTTAAATGGTCAAATCTTATTTATGAAGTTGTACCAGGTATGACGGCGGGATTTATGGTTTATGCGATCGCTCAGTTATTCGAGCGCAAATCATTAATATTATCTCGATTATTTCGCAAGTAAAGAGGTTTTAGTTTCAGTTATCTTGCTTTTAGATAATTAAAGTTGCCACTGGAAAAAGTCAACTACATTACCTAATACACGATGTTTGATTAAAGGCCGTTTTTGCCAGTCGGCATAAGTTATTATTTGGCTTTGAGCAAAACCCTTTTCAAAAGTATCTCGAATCCCTGCAACTAATTTTGGCTGGGTACTACAGATATCTAATTCCTCGTTATGGCAAAAGCTGCGAGGGTCAAAGTTAGCACTCCCTGTAGTTGCCCAAATATCGTCGATTAGTAGTAACTTTGCATGAGTCATACTAGGCTGAAACTCATAGATGGGTACACCACCTTTTAATAATTTGCCGTAATGTTCGTAAGAAGCATAGTAAACCAGTTTTTTATCACTCCGAATGCTAGTAGTGAGAATGCGAACATCTACCCCATCTTGTTTGGCTGCTACTAGTAAATCAATGGAGTTGTCATCAGGTAAAAAATAAGGGCTAGCTAACCAAATACTCTTTCTAGCACAAATAATACTATTGTATTTAAAAGCCTGGATGGGAGAAAAACGAATTCTGGGGTTTGCTCCTGGTACGACCAACATTAAATCATGCTTATTACCCTTATCGTTATCGTTATCTTTGGTATTAAGATTAAAATTGTGGAATTTTAATTCACTGAAATCTGCTGTCCCGTTACCAAAAGTCCAGTGTTGAGAAAACACACCTTCTAAAATGCTAATAATTTCGCCTTCGATTCGCATCTCCACATCTAGCCAAGGTTGAGTATCATCTTTTTTTTCGATACCATCCCAGAGATCGGAAATACCCGCGCCGCCAACTAAGCCAAATTCACCATCAATCAGTAATAGTTTTCGGTGAGTACGTCCAGCATAATCTAGAGGTGCGCGCCACTTAAAAGAATTAAAGAAAGAAACTTTTACTCCAGTACCCAGTAAACGTTGCCAATATCGATCGGAGATATCTTTCGTGCCATAATGATCGACAACCAGCCTTATTTCAACACCTTCGGCAGCTCGTTCAGCCAAAGCAGCAGCAAAATCATCTGCCCTTTTGCCTGGAGTCATAAAAAAGGTTTCAAAATCAATTGTATGCCGTGCTTTACTAATCGCATCAATACGCGCACGTTGGATTGCAGCAGCTTCGTTCCAAAAATCAGTGACTATTCCCTTGATAATAAAAGAATTAGTTATACTAGCTAAAATGTAGGGAAACTGAGGTTCTTCTGGTTTAGGTGCATGTTTTACTTTATAGGTAATGCGATCGCGAAACGCACCTCTTAAATAAAAGCCGACAAATATACTTAAGCTAACTATTAAAAAAATAACAACCAGCCACCACAAAATAGATTCAAGCATTATTGATGTAAAAAATTAACTCCTATAGACAGTCAGCTTGCGGTCAAGCAAACTAGCGATTTTCTCAAACCCATTTTTTTCAACTGAATGTGTCTATCAAACCTTGATTTAGTGAATTAATACATCTAACTTGAGAAATACATTCTTTAGGATAAATCCTTAATTGTTGGCAAACTGATCGGGAAAAATTAAGCGTAATTTAAGAAAACTTAGTCACAATAAAAGCAAGTAAGACAATTACACTGGAAAAATCATGGTTACTACTGAATTAACCTCGCAGATTTCATCACTCCTAGGTAAAGAAGCAGAAGATTTACTCACTTATAAAGCTAAGGTATCCAAAGATACTTTACATTTACCAGGAAAAGACTTTATCGATCGCATCTTTGTTAATAGCGATCGCAATCCACAAGTCCTGCGTTCTTTACAGACGCTATACTCTACAGGAAGATTAGCTAATACTGGCTATCTCTCTATCTTGCCTGTAGATCAAGGGATCGAACACTCAGCGGCTGCTTCATTTGCCCCCAACCCGCTCTATTTCGACCCAGAAAACATTATGAGATTAGCCTTAGAAGGTGGTTGTAATGCGGTGGCTACAACTTTGGGAGTTTTGGGGATGATGTCTCGTAAATATGCCCATCGTCTGCCTTTTATTGTTAAGCTCAATCATAATGAGTTACTGACTTACCCGAATCCAGCCGACCAAATTATGTTTGCCTCAGTACAGCAAGCTTGGAATTTGGGGGCTGTAGCCGTCGGTGCAACTATTTATTTTGGTTCACCAGAGTCATCAAGACAGATACAAGAGGTAAGTAAAGCTTTTGCTCAAGCACATGAATTAGGCATGGCAACGATTCTTTGGTGTTATCTACGTAACGATGCTTTTAAACAAGATCGAGACTATCATTTAGCGGCAGATCTAACGGGACAAGCGAACCATTTGGGGGTCACAATTGAGGCTGATATTATTAAGCAAAAATTACCCACCTGTAATGGCGGTTACCAAGCAGTTGCGCAAGCTACAGGAACTAAATATGGTCGCACCAATGACAAAGTTTACAGTGAGTTGAGCAGCGATCACCCGATCGATTTAACTCGTTATCAGGTACTTAATTGCTATGCAGGGCGTAGTGGTTTAATCAATTCGGGAGATTCGGCGGGCGATCGCGATTTTGCTGATGTAGTACGTACTGCGGTAATTAATAAACGTGCTGGCGGCAGTGGCTTGATTTCGGGCAGAAAAGCGTTTCAGCGTCCAATGTCTGAAGGAATCAAGCTATTTCACGCTATTCAAGATGTTTATTTAGACGATGAAGTAACTATTGCTTAGACTGTTTAAATAGAGTAGATAGCTTGGATTTAAATATCAGATTTTGGGATTGTAATAGTTGTAAAACCCATCTTTAATTTACTTTTTGCTACATTTGAACTCGATCTAAATTAGTCCCCGTTAAATTAGCATTAGTTAAATCTGCTCCCATCAGTTTGGCGTTGGTTAAATTGGCGTTAGTTAAGTTGGCATGACTCAAATTAGCTGCTATCAGTTTAGCGTTGGTTAAATTTGCTCCTACTAAATTAGCGTGGCTCAAGTCGGCATCAATCAGATTGATATTTGCCAAGTGCATTTGGGATAAATCGGCGTAGCGTAGATTGGCGTGACGAAAGTTTCTCCTGCCTAGAGCATATCCTTGAATTAGACTAGCGCGATCGCTAATTCTCAGTTCTCTTTGAGGTAGGCTAGTAACGGTGAAGTTAAGGCGATGCCTTTGGCTAGCTCCGCAATCGCTAGTAGCGATTAGTTGATTTAATTCTTGATACAGAGCATAGTCTCCCACACCGCTAATATTTACCCAGGCTCTAGTACGAGTTAAGGCAGTAAAAAGCTGGTGACGCAGAGATATATTGTCCGATTTCATGTCTAATTCGGCGATCCGATCTAAACCGACTAGATAGACTAAATCCGCTTCTTGTCCTTTGGCACGGTGGATTGTGGACAGGGTAATTGCTCCTGGATACCAGAATTGATTGGGGTTATCTTGTTGGGCAGGATCGACACTGTTATAGGTGCGTTGACTGGGAAGATAAATCTTGATTCCCTGATTGATTAAAAAAGTGGCAGTATGTTTAAGTAACGT
>JBDKJC010000277.1:0-5537 GCA_039796815.1 Cyanobacteriota bacterium
ACTTGAATTCCTTTAGTAGTCAGTTTAGTGAGCCAAAATTTGAGCTTAGGATCGGGTATTTGAATTCTTACCGCTTGCTGAACCGCGATCGCCTGGGCTTCTGATGCACACAAAGCAAAAACAGTTGGGCCAGAGCCTGACATCATAGTACCTAAGACATCTTGGGCAGCAAAAGCAGTTTTTAGTTCCGCTACTTGAGGATAGGCAGGTAAAACTATTTTTTCTAAATCATTATGCATTAATTTGCCAATTTCAGAGTTGTTGTGATGAGAGATAGCCTTGAATAAAGAGCCAGAACTTACTTTAGCGGTACGAGATTTAACTCCTGCTGTATCGGACACATAAGTATCACTATACTGTTGCCGATAAGTTTGATATGCCCAAGGCGTAGAGACGCTAATATTTTCATATTTAGCTAAAACCACCCACATATTCTTTAAAGCTGGAAGATGATCGAGTTGCTCTCCTCTGCCCGTGGCGATCGCTGTGCCGCCAGAGATACAAAAAGGAATATCCGAGCCTAACTCCGCAGCTAAATCTTGTAATTCTGGTTGAGTTAACCCCAATTTCCACAGTAGATTAATGCCTACCAGTACCGCAGCAGCATTTCCCGAACCACCAGCTAACCCCGCAGCTACAGGAATATTCTTCTCAATTTTGATACTTACGCCACCATAGTTATCATACATCTGGGGAAAAGTATCGCACATCAACTGAGCAGCACGATATGCCAGGTTTGTCTTGTCGGTAGGAACTTGAGGATGATCGCAGTAGATCTGAATCTTTTGGGTCCCACTAGGCTGAATATTCAAGCGATCTGCCAAGCTAACACTTTGCATGATCATGACTAACTCATGAAAACCGTCAGGGCGATCGCCAATTACTTCTAAGTACAGATTAATCTTCGCGGGCGCAATTAACGAATAAGACTGCATATCACTAGAGACACTATTACTTAACCTGTACCTAAATATATAGCGATTATGCACCTCTCAGAATAAAAATAGCTAACGGTCAGATGATTTCTAAGGCGCTGGTGCAATTACTCCCACAGTCTCAAGAATTTTAAAAATGACTGAGTTAATTACACTTAAAGCAAATGCGCCAATAATCGGACTCCAGATTTTAGAACGCAGTCTAAAACCTTCAACTAATAATGCTGCCAGCCCAAAAATAATTATATTAGCTACCAGAGAAGCTAAACCTAAAGTCACAAAATTTAGTAAACCAAATGCTGTGAGAATGGGATGTAACACTGCATTAAGAATACCAAAAACTATAGCAGCAATTATACCTTTTTGTAGATTGTCAATCTCAATTCCCAAAGGAAGTTTAGAAATAATTAGCAAACTGATAGTAGTAACTACAAGGGAAACGAGGATAGCGATAATATTCATAAAAAAAATCCTATAATTTTGATCCCCTGTAGATTAGAACGAGATTAAAAATTTCGCTATTTTCGCAATAAATTCTTTATTTTTAGGTAAATTTCTGTATTCTAAAACTATAGAAAGAAATTTTATCGTCATTAATTTAGTCAAAAATTTAGTCAAATTTTAACCACCAACGCGGAATTCAATTACGTCTCCTTCTTGAACGACATAATCTTTCCCCTCTAAACGCAACAAGCCTTTTTCTCTGGCTGCATTTTTAGAGCCTGTGGCAATTAAATCCTCATAGCTAATAGTTTCTGCCTTAATAAATTTCTTTTCAAAATCGGTATGAATTACCGCTGCTGCTTGAGGTGCTTTCATACCTGCGGTAATAGTCCAGGCGCGGGTTTCCTGCTCTCCTGTGGTTAGATAGGTACGTAAACCTAAAAGATCGTAGGTAGCACGAATGAGAGATTTTAACCCCCCTTCTTCAACTCCCAAAGCTTCAAGAAAGTCTGCGGTTTCTTCAGGCGACAATTCGACTAATTCCGACTCTACCTGAGCTGAAACTACTACTACTTTGGCTGCTTCATTTTGAACAAATTCGCGAACTGATTCTACCCATTGATTACCCGACGCTAAGTCATCTTCAGAGACATTAGTAGCATAAATGATGGGCTTATTGCTTAATAAGCCTAGGGGTTTAATTATTAAGAGATCGTCTTCCATTAAATCCATGCTGCGGACAGATTGACCATCATTGAGGACTTCAGTAATTTTCTCTAGCAGGGCAACTTCTGCTTGGACATTTTTATCGTTTTTAGCGCTTTTACGCTGTCTAGCAATACGTTTTTCCACTTGAGCCAGATCCGCTAAGATTAGTTCTAAATTAATAATTTCAATATCTCTGACGGGATCTACCGAGCCAGCAACGTGAATAATATCATCGTCCTCAAAGCAGCGTACCATGTGAACGATCGCATCTACTTCCCGAATATTAGCGAGAAACTGATTACCTAGTCCTTCTCCCTTACTAGCTCCTTTGACCAATCCAGCAATATCCACAAACTCGATTCTCGTGGGGACTAGTTTTTGCGAGCTAGAGAGTTTAGACAGTACCTCTAGTCGATGATCGGGGACAGATACTACCCCCACATTGGGTTCAATGGTGCAAAAAGGAAAATTGGCTGCTTCAGCCTTGGCATTGGCTACCAAAGCGTTAAACATTGTAGATTTACCTACGTTTGGCAATCCGACGATTCCTGCTCTTAACATGACGGCTTACATTAGCTTCTTGGTTCAGTTTGCTAATTTTACTGCATTAGAACTAGATAACTCAAACATATAGCCTCTTCCCCAGACAGTTTTGATATAGTCTCCATTCCCGTCGCCAATTTTTTTGCGAATTCGACCAATGTGAATATCTACTTTGCGATCGTCTCCTGCATAATTTTCATTGTGCCAAATAGCGGAAATTAATTCTGCGCGATCCCAGACTCGATTAGGATTATTAGCTAGGAAATATAACAGGTCAAATTCTAGCGCCGTTAGAGAAACCAGGCGATCGTTTAACACAACTTCTCGACGATAAAAGTCAATTTTTAAATTATCTAATAAGATAGATTTTTTATTAGTGAAAGATACCAGGTTATTGTTGCCTCTTCTTAATAAGGCTGCAATTCTTGCTTGGAGAATTTGGAGATCAAAAGGTTTAGTAATATAATCATCTGCTCCCCGAGAAAAAGCTTCTAAGATATAATTATTATCGGTCATCGAACTGAGCATGATAATCATCACGCCAGTCTGGCGCATCTCTTCACACAGATTAAGTCCCGTATCATCTGGTAAATTGATATCAGAAATAATTAAGTTGGGTTGAAATTTGGAGATTTTTTTTCTGGCTGTAGCACAGTCTGAAGCAACTTCTGTGATGTAGCCATTGTAATCAAGGAAACGACCAATTAAATGATGTAAAGTCAGGTCATCATCAATAATTAAAATCTTTTTTTTTGAATCTGCCAAATTATAATAATTTTTTAATAAATACACTTAGAGCAACCTTAGTTGTTTATTATGACTTTTAAACAATATCAGAGTAATTACAGATAAATCGACCGTAATTATCTTTTTTCACCTAAACTTTATCTAAAAAATAGTCTATATGAAGTTAGGATTAAACCTATTTTATAGAGTGTTTCAACTAAAGTTAAATCAGATATTTATAACTAAAAATAAATTGGGTCGACGAGCAGAACACGCTCTGTTGTGGTAATCTCTGACTTTTGATAACTTAAAAAGAATTCACTTTGACTCTGGTTAATTAGTAAGCTTAAAAATAAAGTACTTAAGCAAAAAGTAGAATGAGCGAAGATTTTCTAGAGACACCATTACTAAATGCATTAAGCAAGTCAGCGCGTAGAAAACAGGCTGCTTTTTATGCCCCAGGACATAAACAGGGTAAGGGAGTTAGCCAAAATATCAGAGACTTAATCGGGAAGCAAGTTTTTCTAGCAGATTTACCAGAGTTGCCAGAATTAGATAACTTATTTGCTCCAGAGGGCGCGATCGCCAAGGCTCAAGAGTTAGCAGCTCAAACTTTTGGCGCGACTAAAACCTGGTTTTTAATCAATGGTTCAACCTCTGGCATTATGGCAGCCATTTTAGCTACCTGTGGTATGGGAGAGAATATAATTCTGCCCAGAAATATTCATCAATCGGCGATCGCAGGTTTAATTTTATCTGGAGCAATCCCCATCTTTATCAATCCTGAATATGACACTCAAGAGGGATTAGCTTATAACGTCACCCCAGACGCTGTTAAACAGGCATTAGAGCAGCATCCCGATACCAAGGCAGTGATGATGTTACATCCGAATTATCAAGGGGTATGTGGTGATTTAAAGGCGATCGCCAAACTGACTCATAATTACCAGATTCCTTTATTAGTCGATGAAGCTCACGGCGCACATTTTGCCTTTCATGATGATTTACCGCCTTCAGCGATGAGTGTTGGGGCAGATCTTACTGTACAGTCTACTCATAAAACTTTGAGCGCGATGACTCAATCATCCATGCTGCATCTTCAGGGAAATCGCATCTGTAGCCAAAGAATTAGTAAAGCTTTGCAGCTAGTTCAATCCACTAGTCCTAGTTACCTTTTGCTGGCTTCTTTAGATGCTGCTAGACAACAAATGGCCACAGTAGGGAAAGAATTAATGAGTCAAGCGATCGCTTTTGCCACGGAAGCCAGTCATAAGATAGCCGAGATTCCTCACCTATCGATCTTCAATCCTCAAAGACAACCAGGTTGTCAAGATCTCGATCCGACGCGACTCACTATTAATGTTTCACAACTAGGCATAACAGGGTTTGAAGCAGACGAAATATTACACCAACACCTAGGCGTTACCTGCGAACTACCTTTGTTACAGCATCTTACTTTAATTATTTCTTTGGGCAACACTTTAGAAGATATACAAAAGTTAATTCAAGCTTGCTGGGTTTTAAGCTCCAAGCTCCCAGCTCCAAGCTCCCAGCTCCCACTTCTAAGCTCTCAGTTGTCAAGTTTCGGCTTTCATCCTGCATCAGTTTCTCCCCGTGAGGCATATTTTAGGTCAACGGAAACTGTATCAATTGACCGAGCAAGCGATCGCTTTTGTGGTGAGCTAATTTGTCCCTATCCTCCAGGAATTCCTCTTTTGATGCCAGGGGAAATAATTACTCCAGAAGTAATCAAATATTTAAAGCAGCTTGTAGCTGCGGGGGCGACTATTACAGGGTGTAAAGATCCGAGTCTCCAGACCATTGAGACGCTTAAATAAAATAATCAATCTGCTGTTTAAATTCAGATTTTAGTAACCATAATCAACAACTAACTATGCTCTGGCCTTATAAAACTCCAGGAATTCCCGACCGACTGTTTGAACGTTTACCAGGAATTCCCCTGAGTAAAAGAGAGGTGCGAGTCCTAATTCTTTCCTCCTTACGAATGAAGCCAGATTCAGTACTCTGGGATATCGGTGCGGGGACAGGCACGATCCCTGTCGAAATTGGTCTACTTTGTCCTGAAGGGAAGATCGTAGCGATTGAACGAGATGAAGAAGTGGCAAAACTAATTAAGCGTAATTGCGATCGCTTTGGGGTCAATAACGTCGAGGTGATTCA
>JBDKJC010000278.1:0-5530 GCA_039796815.1 Cyanobacteriota bacterium
CACCGAAACTGAATTAAATATTGAAGCCTGCTTACAAGATGAAACTATTGTCTCTTTGTGTAATTTGGTTTTAAAACCTCAGACAATTGAATCAAATGACACACAAAGTTTGATTCTAGATTAGTTAAACTGATCTAGACTGATTTAGGGAATATACACACGAATGTGATGCTGCTTCCTGAAATCTTAAGAAAAAATTAAAAAAGTACTTGAGCGTTTACAATAAAGTTTGAGGTGTTCGGAGGAACAAAGTGTTCACAAGACTAGCGCAACAACATCGCCAATTTGTCAAGGATTTAGTAATGACTCTTCAGGCATTAGCGATCGTTTTGGAAAATAAAGGCTATTTAGCATCTTGCTATACCTGTGGTGGCGAAATGAACAGTGCTTCGTTTATGGTTAGCTTAGGAGATGGTCATCTAATTCGTTTTTTAGTCTCAGATTATGGTATCACCTGGACTGAAATGAGAGACGATCGCGAATTAATGAAATTAGAAGGAGCAGAAGCAATCAATCAGCTACAGGATTTGGCAGACTTGGTTAAACATCAATTGCAACCAGCGGTATCTGCCACTTCAAAATCAGGTTTTGATTCCCTACAATCTATTTAGCTGTGATTTTGGTGATTGAATGAGCAACATTGCCATAAAGAATACCCAGGCTATACAGATAGTCTGGGTATTTTAGCCCTGCAAGATTTTCCAGCTTCCTCTGGCCTACTGCTTCAACGGCTAAATTCAATCCCTCTCGCGCGCAGTTGCTGCATAAAAAATTCTTCCAGAGAAGGTCTAGCTAATTGAATACTGACTAGTCGAGCATCACTATTATTAAGTTGGGCAAGAAACTGATTTGGTTCTACTTTGAGTTGACCATGCCAGTAATGATTTTCTTGAGTCAGATTAGTCATCCAGGGAGTTAAAGTTTCTGAGGTTGCGCCAACAACTGTTGCCTGATAAGCATTTCCCGTACCTAATAATTCATCTAGTGAACCCTGACAAATTAATTCTCCCAAGGCGAGAAAAGCAATGCGATCGCAAATTTGTTCAATATCAGATAAAATGTGGGAATTAAAAAAAATCGTTTTACCCTGCTGCTTAAGAGATAAGACAATTTCTTTCATTCGATAACGTCCCATTGGGTCAAGTCCTGACATCGGCTCATCCAAAAAAACAATTTCAGGATCGTTAATTAATGACTGCGCCATGCCCACACGCTGGAGCATCCCTTTGGAATACTGTTTAAGTTTCTTATTACGAGCGGTAGATTGAGCTAAGCCTACTAAATCGAGCAATTCACTAATACGTTGACGCTGTTTGCTTTTAGGTATTTGGAACAGTCCTGCAATAAACTCCAAAAATTCCCAAGCAGTTAAAAAATCATAGAGATAAGCATTTTCAGGTAAATAACCAATTTTTTGCTTCACTTGGCGATCGCCAATTGGCTGCCCAAAAATAACTGCTTTCCCTGTAGTTGGACGGGTAATACCCAGTAAAGTTTTGAGCAAAGTAGTTTTACCTGCTCCATTAGGACCCAATAAACCAAAAGTTTCGCCTTGATAAATACTTAAGGAACAGCTTTTTAAAGACTCAATCTTTTGATTCATCCAGAAGCCAGTACGATAGGTTTTGCTTAAGTTCCAGGTCTGTACTACTGGCAGGGAATCACGAGGAGAATAAGAGGATGACAAGTCAGCAGAATGCATAAATAACGTTTACCTATCATATCAAAGTATTATTTCCTCCTATCATTCCCGTTTAAGTGTTTTTTATTAAACTTATCATCATATTTCTCGAATACTTCACCAAAAAATTATGAAATAAATAGCTAAATTCACTTATTGTAAATATAGTTTATATAACTCAATTTTTAGATCCTTAATTTTATCAAATTATGAATGTTCTTTTTATCATCACTCGCTCAGATGCTATTGGCGGCGCACAAGTGCATGTTAAAGATCTGACGGTGGCTTTGCAAAAAGATGGTCATAAGGTTTTGGTTTTAACGGGAAAATCGGGTATTTATAACGAAGATTTACAACAAGCAGGTATTGAGTCCGTAGCTTGTGACTCTTTGCAAAGAGCAGTTAATCCCATCATGGATGGTAAAAGTTTGAGATATATTCTATATATAATCAATCAATTTAAGCCAGATTTAATTGCCGCTCATTCTAGTAAAGCTGGTATTCTGGGTCGTTTGGCAGCAGGGATCTGCAAAGTCCCCTGTATCTTTACGGCTCATGGTTGGTCTTTTACGGTTGGAATCCAAGAGCCTAGCCGTTCGATTTATCGATGGGTTGAAAAATTAGTTGTACCTTTGGCGACTAAAGTAATTTGTGTTTCCGAATTTGACCGTCAAATTGGCTTGAAAGCTCGTTTAAATCCGCAGAAATTACTAACTATTCATAATGGGATGAAAGATATAAGTCCCAATTTAAAAGCTAATCTAACTCAGGTTTATCCTCTCAAAATTGCTATGGTTGCACGCTTTGAACATCCAAAAGACCATCTGAGTTTGATTGAAGCTTTTAAAGATCTTGATGCCGAGCTTGTGTTGGTGGGAGATGGTCCTAATTTACCTATTGTTCGTCAGCGAGTTGAGCAATTGGGTATAGCTCATAAAGTAACTTTTTTGGGTTTTCGCCAAGACATAGCTCAAATCTTGTCTACAGTACAAATTTTTACTTTGGTTTCTAAATTCGAGGCTTTACCTTGCACAATTATTGAAGCAATGCGTGCTGGGTTACCCGTTGTAGCTTCTGATGTTGGGGGAATTAGTGAAATTGTGCTTAATAATGAGACGGGATATTTAATTCCCAATAACGATCTAGAGACTTTACGTCAAAAGCTATCTTACCTAGTTGATAACGAGCCAGCTCGAATTAGTATGGGGATCATGGGTCGGCAAAAATACGAGTCACAACTTACGTTTAGACATATGTACGAGAAAACATTGTTAACTTACGAAGCAGCGATCGCTCAAAAATCTGAACTATAAAATTTATCCATCTTATAAATATCCATCTTATAAATTAGTGAAACAGCCGATTCTTCTATCAACGCCCCATATTGGTGAGCAAGAACTGAAGTTTGTCCAAGAAGCTTTCGATACCAATTGGGTTGCACCTGTCGGACCTCATATTGACGCTTTTGAGCAGGAGTTTTCCCAGGTAGTGGAGACGAAATATTCTGCTGCCTTATCATCAGGGACAGCTGCTTTGCATCTAGCGTTAAAGTTAGCGGGAGTGACGGCAGGAGATGAAGTTTTTTGTTCAACCTTTACCTTTATTGCCAGCGTTAGTCCAATTACTTATTTGGGAGCAACACCGATCTTTATTGATAGCGATCGCACTTCCTGGAATATGGACCCCAACCTATTAGCAACTACTTTGGCTCAAAAAGACAAAATAGGCAAACTACCTAAAGCTGTAGTGCTAGTTCATCTCTATGGTCAAAGTGCTGACATCGAGCCAATTATGGAGGTTTGCGATCGCTACGGTATTCCCTTAATTGAAGATGCTGCTGAAGCTTTAGGGGCAACCTATAAAAATACCTCTCCTGGCACTTGGGGTCGTGCGGGAATCTTTTCTTTCAACGGCAATAAAATTATTACTACCTCTGGTGGTGGGATGTTGGTTTCTGGCGATCGTGAGCTAATTAGCCAGGCGAAGTTTTTGGCTACCCAAGCTAGAGATCCGCAACCTCATTATGAACATACTAAGATTGGCTTTAACTACAGACTAAGTAATATCTCGGCAGGGATTGGCCGAGGACAGCTCATGGTGCTAAAGGAACGAGTTGCAGCTCGTCGTCGCAATTTTGACTTTTATCAGCAAACTTTAGGTGATTTGCCAGGAATTGAGTTTATGCCTGAGGCAGATTTTGGTACATCTACTCGCTGGTTAAGTTGCTTGACTTTCGATCCTGATATTGGCGGAATAGATCGAGAACAAGTTCGTCTTAAACTTCTAGAGCAAAAAATTGAAAGCAGACCTGTTTGGAAACCAATGCATTTACAGCCAGTATTTAGCAATTGTGAATGTGCCAATAATGGAGTAGCAGAAGATTTGTTTCAAAAAGGCTTGTGTTTACCCTCTGGTTCTAATCTTACAGAGGAGGATTTACAGCGAGTAAGTAGCCAGATCAGGGAATTATATACTAAATAACTTTATTTGAGCCATGTATTCAACCAAACTTTATTATTTAGACTTATATTTTCCGCTACCATAGCATAAGTATATTTTTGTATGTAATTTCTCTTATATTTTTTAAATTAATTCCCACTAACGTCATCAAATATAACAATTGATTATGAACTCTTCACCATCCTCATTAGGAACCGATCAATATTGGCAAATAATTAAGAGACGTTGGCTTCCAGGTTCGATGGTTTTTCTGACAGTGCTTACTTTAGGAGTTATTGCCAACACTCTCAAGCAGAGCGTTTATCAAGCAGATGCTAAATTAAAGTTTAAAGGTAATACCGTTAGTTCATCTCTAACCGAAGTTAGCAGAGCAATAGGTGAATTAACGCCAATTGTCGATCAAGGAAACCCTCTGGATACTGAAGCCGAGGTATTGCGTTCTGTCCCTCTAATCAAGAAAACGATCGATGACCCAGAATTGCAGTTAAAAAATAGTGACGGAGAAAAATTAAGCGTTGATGGATTTTTACAGAATTTAAAAGTCGGTTCAATTGTGGCGACCGATATCTTGGAAGTCAGCTATGCCAGCGAAGATCCAGAAGAAGCTGCGAAGGTAGTTAATATTCTCATCAAAAACTATTTGGAAAACAATTTAGTCGTTAATCAGGCTGAAGCGGTTTCAGCTAAAGAGTTTCTTGAGGGACAGTTGCCCAAAGTACAAGATTCTTTGAAAAAAACGGAAACAGAAATACGTCAATTAAAAGAATCTAACGAATTTGTGGCTCCCGACGAAGATACCAGAGCAATGATCGAGGGAACGCGAGAGCTTCAGGCAGAAATATCTAAAGCCCAAGGAGAAATGGCAAGTGCGAATTCTCGAGCTGATTATATTAGAAACAAACTTGGTTTGACAGCCGAACAGGCGGTAGTATTAACTACTGTTAGTCAGTCAGCTGAAGTTAGAGAGACGATTGCCAAGCTCCAAAATGCAGAATCTGAATTAGCAGTTGCTCAAGCTCGTTTTACCTCTAATAGTCCTAATGTGGTTGACCTTAAAGAGCAGGTAAGTTCTTTAAAGAAACTTTTGGGAACACAAACTATATCTATTGGTGGCGAAAATGCAAAAGGCATTATCGACAAGATCAAAACTGGAGAAATTCAGCAGCAGCTTACTAACGAATTAATTAATCTCGAAGCTAGTAACTTTGGTCTGAAAAAACAGATTGCCAGCCTGACGGAAATTGAACAAACTCGTCGCAACACAATAAAACGAGTACCAGAGTTGGAACAGAAATTACGACAATTGAATAGAGAGCTAGATTCTTTGGAGTCTACATACAAAGTTTTATGGCAGCAACTTCAGACGGTGAGACTTGCCGAAAGCCAAGA
>JBDKJC010000279.1:0-5529 GCA_039796815.1 Cyanobacteriota bacterium
ACAACAGTTAGCGATCGCTAATTAAAATTCTCATAAATTCTCATAAATTCCCATAAATTCCCATAAATTCAAATAATTTTTTCAATAAATTTTCCCATTCGCCATGAAACAAATTGACAACTATAGTGCAATTGTCGAGTCTAATCAGCCTGAAGAAATTAAAATTTTGCTGGTAGACGATCAAAGTTTTGCACGACGTTTTATTAGCAAGCAAATCCAAACTGCTAATCATCTTAAAATTATCGGGATGGCAGAGAATGGACAGGAAGCGATCGCCTCAGTCGAATCGTTGCAACCAGATGTGGTATTGATCGATTTAGAAATGCCCGAAATGGATGGCGTCAAAGCCACGGAAATTATCGTCAAGCGTTTTCCTGATTGTAAAATTTTAGTGTTAAGTTCCCATGAAAATGGAGAATATCTACAAAATGCTTTACGGGCAGGTGCGATCGGCTACTTAATTAAGGGAAGTTCATCACAAGAGTTAACTAATGCGATTACCTCAGTTCGCCAAGGTTATACGCAATTGAGTCCAGGTTTGTTAGCCAAAGTTCTCACTCCCACAATAGAAAAAGTTGATGATGAAGAGCAATTACCATCAATAGTAACTGCTGAGAGTAACTGGTCAGAATCCACTAGAGAAGGAGTCGAAAGCTTACCGCGAGTTTCTTTGCGAGCTTTGCTTTATTTGTTGATGGGTTTAACAATTGTGATGATACCCTGGATAACTTTCGCCAAAGTTGATGAAATTGGTGCGGCCAAGGGCAAATTAGTCCCTAAAGGAACAATTATCAGGTTAGATGCTCCTGTCACTGGGGCGATTATGTCAATTAAAGTTCGAGAAGGAGACAAAGTTAATTCAGGACAAAAATTAGTTGAATTAGAGTCACAACTGGTTAGCACTGAGCTTAATCAGCAACTACAAAAATTGCAAGGGCAACAAAATCAACTAAATCAATTAGAATTACTCAAAAATCAACAGTCGTTATCGCTGCAAACCCAAAAACAGCAAAATCAGGCACAACAATTTGAAAAAGAGGCTTTAATCGCTCAAGCAAAAGAAGATTCTTCCTCTCTCAAAGCTAACTATAGTAATCAACTAGCCGAAAAACAAGCCCAGATCGAAGAAGCCCAAGGTGCAATTAAAGCTAGTCAGTCTGCTCATAAAATAGCAAAAATAAAGTGGCGCAAAGCGAGAGAAAAAATACTTCGTTATCAAGATGCTTATCGACAGGGTGGCATATCTCAAGATAAGTTAGCAGAAGCAGAAGAAGCCGTTCAAGAAAATAACGAAAATATTAATCAAACTCAAGCTGAAATTGCTCAAGCTCAATCTCGTTATCAAGAGCAGCAACAAGGCTATGATAAATTACGTCAACAGACAAAAGGCGAAATCAATCAAGCGGATTTGCGTTATCAAGAACAGCAACGAGGTCTTCAAGCGTTGGTGCAAACAAATAATTTAGCAGTTCTCAAGATTGAAGAAGATTTAAAAAATACTGGGTCGCAAATTGTCACCCTTAAAGGAGAAATTGGGCAAACTGAGAGTCTGATTAAAGGTTTTAATTATCAATTACAGCAACGGACGATTTATACCCCAATTAAGGGGACAGTCTTTGAATTACCGATCGCCAAACCAGGCGCGGTGGTGCAGCCAGGAGAGACCATCGCCCAAGTTGCCCCTCAAAATGTACCTTTAGTTTTACGTGCCAGAATGAGTAGTAGAGAAAGCGGGTTTCTTAAGGTGGGGTTACCTGTCAAACTTAAGTTCGATGCCTATCCATTTCAAGATTATGGTGTTGTGCCTGGTCGTTTAACTTGGATTTCTCCTGATTCAAAAGCTAGATCGAGTTCGTCTTCATCTTCATCGAGTTCATCTTCATCGGCGAGTGGTACGTCTACAGGCAATGCAGCAGAAGAATTTTACGAACTAGAAGTAGAATTGGCACAAAATTATATTCAACATGGAGATCGCCAAATTTTGTTGACCCCAGGACAGACTGCCTCTGCTGAAATAGTTATTCGTCAGCGTCGTTTAGCGGATGTTTTTCTTGCCCCATTTAAAAGTTTAAAAAAGGGTGGTATTCAGCTTTAATAGACCAAGAGTCTTTAATTGAACTGAGAATGCCAGAACAGATCCCTATTAGTCCAGAAGAAATTATTCAACAAATAAAGTTTTCTCGCCTAATGCCTAAAATTGCTAAGGAAATTGCGAGGCGGAAAATTATTAACGAAACTGCTAAAGCCCAAAATATTGTCCTCAGCGAACTAGAAATACAGCAAGCAGCAGATAGTTTTCGCTTACAAAATAATCTTTCTAGTTCTCAGAAAACTTTAAAATGGCTAGAGAAATATGGTCTATCGATTGAGGAGTTTGAACAACTAATTTACTATAATTCCCTCTCGATGAAATTAGCTCAACATTTATATAGCGATCGCGTTGAAGCATATTTTTATGAACACCAACTTGACTACACTAAAGCGACAATTCATGAAGTAATTCTCCCAAACTTCGACTTGGGAATGGAACTTTTCTACGGAATTCAAGAACAAGAATTTAGTTTCTGGGATGTCGCCCATCAATATATTCAAGAACCAGAATTGCGTTATCGTGGGGGTTATCGTGGCTCCTTAAAAAGAAATGAGCTTAAGCCAGCAATTTCCATGGCAGTATTCGCTGCTCATCCCCCACAAGTTCTTAAACCAATTGTTATAGAAAAGCGAACATATCTAATTTTTGTCTCGCAAATTATTCAACCAATACTAGATAACGAAATGCGTTATTCAATTATGACTGATTTGTTTAATCAGTGGCTCAAAGAACAAATTAAACTGAAGCTTTGAATAAGACAATTGAGAATTCGATGTGAAAATTTGATGGTCAAGTTGATGGACAAAAACTAGTTTATTAACCAAATCATGCTCGCCAAATATACTCAAAAAAAGCGATTAGGCGACTCTAATATCAAGTTTGGATAATTAAAATTTTAAAATCTAACTTATGACGCATTTTTTATCGGGAATTTTTTTCTAGATTGACATTAGCTCTACACAATTGTTTTCCTTGCTTTATAGTTTTGAGCGATGCGATCGAGCAATATCCTCAAAGCCATTTCCAAGCAAATTGTCCACAAGAGCATTAGAGCATTAATTAAATATCAGTCGTATATATTAACAGAAGAATAATGACTATTTCCGCCGATCAAATTCCTGCTCAGTCTCAAAATCAAAAACCTGCACTGGAATCAGAAATGAATCCAGCACCTCAGTACGATCGCGAAAGCTATCAAGGTAGTGGTAAATTAAAGGGTAAAGTTGCTTTAATTACTGGTGGTGACAGTGGTATTGGTCGCTCTGTGGCAGTGCTATATGCTAAAGAAGGTGCAGATGTGGCGATCGTTTACCTCGATGAACATGAAGATGCCCAGAAAACTAAACAACTAGTTGAAGCTCAAGGACAAAAATGTCTCATCATTGCAGGAGATATCAGTAGTGAAAAGTTTTGTCATGAAACAGTAGAAAAAACTGTTGCTGAATTAGGCAAATTAGACATTTTAGTCAATAATGCTGCCGAGCAATATATGGAAAATGCCGAAACTTTAGAAGACATCGATTCGGCACGTTTGGGTAGTATCTTTAGTACCAACATCTTTTCCATGTTTTACTTTTGTCGAGCTGCTATTCCCCACTTAAGTGAAGGTAGTTCAATTATTAACACTACCTCAATCAATGCTTACAAAGGTAATGCATCTTTACTCAGCTATTCCACAACTAAAGGTGCAATTCTCGCCTTTACTCGTTCCTTGTCTCAGTCTTTACTAGCAAAAGGTATTCGCGTTAACGGTGTTGCTCCTGGTCCAATTTGGACTCCTTTTATTCCCGATGCTTTTCCCGCCGAACAAGTAAAAGGTTTTGGGAAACAAGTACCCATGGAACGTCCAGGTCAACCAGTTGAAGTTGCAACCAGCTTTGTTTTCCTAGCTTCAGATGATTCTTCTTATTTTGCTGGGCAGGTACTACATCCTAATGGTGGCGTAGTAGTAAATGCATAGATTAGTCAGGGCGTAGTTTTGTGCTACGTCCATTTTAATTTAGCATTTTAATCAAATTAGTATTAATAATGAAAGCAATCAAAAATCTCTTTAAAAATTTGATTTTGGAGCGGAAAGAAACCTTTCGCGGCATCTTAGCAGTTTGTATTATCATCGCTGGGGTTTTGCATTTTCTTACCCCAGAACCTTTTATCAAAATCGTGCCTAGTTTGCTACCTTACCCTGCTGCAATTGTTTATATCAGTGGGGTTTTTGAAATTCTCGGTGGAATTGGATTATTGATTCCTGCCGTTAGTCAAGCAGCAGCTTGGGGTTTGGTGCTGCTGTTTATCGCCGTTTACCCAGCCAATATCAATATGGCGGTTAATCATATTCAGATTGCTAATATCCCCGACAGCAATTGGTTTCAAGCAATTAGACTGCCATTTCAATTTGTGCTGATTGCTTGGGCTTGGTGGCTTACTCGCCCTGATAAACAAAGCGATCGCATTTCTACTCAAAATTAGACCTCTTCTGTAGATTCAAGTTGAGGTAAAAATTGCTGAATCAAACCGATAGTAACAGCAGGTAATTCCAGTTGAGGCGTGAATCCCACATTGTTTAACTGGTACATAATCCGAATTGCTTGAGGATTTAATGCTTGCAATCGATATCCTATTTCTGGCCCTGTGTACTCTGATGCTTGACCCCAAATTAAGGCTGTAGGAATAGTTAATTGAGTAATATATTGAGTCAAGTCAAAGCAAAGATCGCCTCGCACAAAAGATAGTGCAGCATATTCTGCATTGGGTTGTTTTGCCGATTGCAAGTATGCTTCTACCATTTCGGGGTAAATTCGGTCTTGATCGGCAAACTGTCTTTGTTCTAAAAAACTACGGATGCCAAAACTGGTAGCTACTCCTGTATTGTAAAGCAGGCGATCGATTATCGGCGTGGCAGCTAATTGAGTAAAAAAATTGTCTTGATAATCTTTACTAAGCTCGTTCAAACCTGCTGCGGTAGTCAGGATTAAGGATTTAAATAACTCAGGACAGGCGATCGCCACCCGAATAGTAAAGGCGGCGGTAAGTGCGGAGGCTATTACTGTAACAGGTTTAGTGCAGGTCTGTTTAATAAATTCTTCAATGGTGATCAAATAATCTTCCACTTGCTCGTGGCGCTTGGGATGAGCCGATCTTCCCCAACCTAGGAGATCGGGAGCGAGAATGCGATATTGTGCAGCAAAGGCGGGATAAACTTTTGACCACTCATAAGCCGATGAACCACCACCCAAACCATGCAAAAACACTAAGGTTTCTCCCTCACCAGTTTCTACTTCTTTCCAGGGCGGGCGATCGTTGGTGTAGTAGGCGATGTAGCCTAAGCTCGTTTGAATAGATTTTTGGCTAAAACCAGGAGGAATAAACATATTGGTTATTTTCCCTCTATGAAGAAGGATAAGTTTTTAGTAAATGATATTTACAAAATAGGTTAATTT
>JBDKJC010000280.1:0-5485 GCA_039796815.1 Cyanobacteriota bacterium
ACTCTCAAAGCTATGACGCTGGTGGAATAAAATTATTTAATACTAACGATGTCACTATTAGTGATAATAAACTCTCGAGTATTAATGCTTTTAATATTTGGAATGATCTTAGTAGCAACACCACCATCGATGGGAATGAGATTAGAGGGGTAGGCGAAGACTTTTTAGCGCCTGAATATAACAAAAATGTAGGAGTAGCAGGTATTTATAACGAGAAAAGTTATAAGTCAATTGTCGACAACAACATCGTTACTTCAACTAAAGATTTCTTGGCATTTGACTCTACAAAATTTACAACTAAAACTATGAAACTAGGGGATAATAATGAGTTTTCTAGTATGCGAATAGATACAACCGACTATTGGGCAAATGAGAAATTAGAAACCCAGGTTGCCATAACTGAAGATCCTGACGCAGCTAACTTCTCTCTCTTTGAGGATGATTTTTATAACGGAGGTACTTTTGGGGGGGATACTACTGGTGGTGTTTAGCTTAATTAACTCCTAAGAAAAAATTGAATAATTCATCAAAAGAACTTTTGTTCTTTTGCTACTTTTTCAGCAAGCCCTATTTAAGAGGTTGATTACAGTTAGGTAGATTGGGAATTCTTTCCCCTGCATTATTAGTGGGATATGCCGTCAAAACAATATGACCCGACTTAGTTACCGTAATTCCTCTAGCTGGTTGTATTTTCCCCTGACTGGTTTCTATAGGTTCAGGAATAGCATAGGCAGCAGGGTTTTGCTCGGCGCTAATAATATTCTCAGAATTGAGTGGGGCATCTGGTGCGGGAGTAACTCCACCTTTACCTGCGATCGCTAAACCATTATTTGCTGTGCCTCTACCCGCTTGACAAGTTTGAGCAGTAGTTTGCTCTGGTTCTACTGTATTACTGGGTAATTCTGTTGCACCTTGAACAGGATTAATATCAGGAGTAAAAATTGACACTATACCGTCTAAACCAAAGTCCGAACTAGCATCAATATCATTAGTTTGATTATTATTAATAGCTTCTCCTTCTTTTATTCCCAATAGAGACTCCGCCTTGATCTTAATTTCACCTCCATTTCCTTCTGTTGCACTAGCAGTAATATCGTTACCATTACCACTTATTTGATTGGGGAAAGCAACAATAAAATTAGCGTCAAGATTAACATTACCACCAGTAGCATTTCCTTCAGCTTTAGCAGATATCAAGCTATTACTACGCAAAGTCAAAATATCATCAATATTTAAAGTAATATTTCCGCCTTCACCTGATGTAGTCTCTGATAAGATATATCCTTGATCTTTCAAATCAAGCGAATTACCTTTAATAAATATATTCCCACCATTACTTGTAGACCCTGGAAAAGTATTAGCAAATATTCCCGTTTGAAATTCAATTTCTTGTAAAATTGGTTCATCAAAAGGAGAGCCATTAGGAGGATTTTGATTATTAATAACCAAGTTATCTTTAATAGTTAAACTTATATCTCCTGCATTACCTATATTTTCGCTAGCTGTAACTATTTTTCCACCACTTAATAAATCTAGATTATTGGCATTGATTGTAATATCTCCTCCATTAAATTCATTTTCCGTTAAAGCATCAACAACTGCACCATTACTAATAGTGATAGTGTCATTGGCATTTAAGTTTACATTGCCAGCAGTACCAACAGAATCACTAGCAGCGTTACTAGAAACCAATGCAAAATTATCTAGAGATATGTTGTTAGCAGAGATATTAATATCGCCAGCATTACCTATTGCTCCTGTTTGGATTTGAGCAATAATTAAATTATTAGCAATTGAGAAATCGTTAGTTACATTTATTGTTATATCTCCTGCATCTCCTTGAGAACTAGAAGAACTAATTGACTGAAGTGCGGGTAAATTAGTTCTGGCTTCAATTTTGTAAGATCCAGCCTTAATATTAATATCCCCTGCACTACCTATATTTTCCCTTCCTAGTTGGGTCAAAATGAAGCTATCTTGATTTTGAGTGAAGCTATCCAATACTTGAATAAAAACATTACCACCATTTCCTGTTGCACCATCTTGGACATCGGCAAGTATTAACGCCTGATCAGTTAATGATAAAGAATCAGTGTTAATTAACACGTTCCCTGCATTACCATTTCCTCTTTCTTTAACAGTCTCCAGATCGAATCCTCTAACTTGGCTTAAGAAGACTCCTTGGTCTAGTACAATAGAATCAGAGGAGTTAATAACTATATCTCCACCATCGCCTCGTCCGAAAACACTGGTATCAATCACCGTTGCGTTTGTAAGTTCTAGAGTTTTAGTCTCAATTTTGATATTACCTCCGTTGCCAACAGCATTACTTTGGCTACTACCATTATTTCTAACGATTGAGGATAAACCAACAGTATTACGTATTCCCGTTCCTGTATCTCTTTCTCTCGTTAGTGATTCAAGTTCTAAAGGGGCTTGTCTTGGTTGTCCTACTAATCTTACCGATTCTGTAGTATCAATAGTAATATCTCCTGCTTGGGCATCAGGCGAACTACTATCTTCCGCTATACCTGCATATAATTCACTTTGCTGATTTAGCTCAAAATTTCTAGCATTAATATTAATCGCTCCGTCACCGTCAGCAGCTACTTTTACTCTGGACTGCCCAGTGATAGTAACGTTTCCTCTAGCAATTTCTTCAGGAAAAATGAGACTGCCATTTTCATTAATAGTAATATCTCCTGCTTGAGTTAACCCTCCTAACTCAACTCTTCCTCCTGGTGCGCTAATCCCTGCTGCTTTTTCCAAAATTACATTACCGCCGATTAAGGCGATGGTTTGATTAGGGTTTATTTCTAAACCTACAGAATCTAAGATCGCAAACTCTACACCATTAATGATGGTATTACTTAGACCAAAATTAGAACGATTTACAATATCCCCAGGTTGATCGCGAAAACCTAAACCAATTGGTGCATTAATGGTTAATAAAGGCGGATTTTCTAAATCTGCTGCGCTAAATTCTCCATCCTCAAACAAAATGCTACTGGCGCTACTGCCATAAAATGAACCGCCAATATCTAACCGCGCACCTTCCCCAAAGACAATTCCTGCGGGGTTGATCAGAAATAAATTGGCAGTACCATTAGCGCTAATTAAACCGTCGATATTCGAGATATTCCCCCCTGTAACTCTAGAAAATATATTAGCGATATCGTTGGCATTTAAAAAAGAAGCTTCATTACCAGTACCAACGGAAAAGTCTTGAAAACTATGAAATAGGTTATCCCCTGCCCTTTCTCCACCTGTAATTTCGGCAGTATTACCATTTTCAGTTACTTGAGTATTGACAGTATCGTCTGAGGTCACTTGAGCAAGTAGGCTGGGTGCAGTTTCTTTTTCTAACGCCAGTCTTGCTTCAGCCAAAGCTGGATTATTGTTTGCGCAGAAATAGCCAAGGGTACAAAGAGAAATTCTCAACCAAGAAGATAAAGCTTTAGACACAGTAGTATAGTTAAGCCGAAAAGGATAGTTTCAAGAATACTACCATTTTGAGGAGTTATTTTAGAACGCAATAGAAATAAATATATTTCAATATATTTCAATCAAGCTAATTTCAGCTCAACTGCGATCGCATTAATCACTTTCTGGCTAATATTCATCTCAAAAGCTTTAAGCTTTAAGCTCTAAGACTTTAATTGACTATTTGTGCAGTAGCTTTAAACTTATCCTAAAGGATACCCTTGCATGACTAGCTTCTTCGTCCTAAAGGACTTGTCTACCGAACTAAGCGGCACAAGTCGCATAGTTGGAGATACCGCTACGCATATCGCGTCGCAATTAGGTTACGGTCTAAAACCTCTTCTAATTAAGCTTATAGCTTATACCTTATAGCTGGGGCGAAGCCCTTTTATTTAGAATGACGTAATTGATAATTTAAACTGATTAACTTCAGCCAAAGAGCGGGGTTTTGCTTTTCTAACCAGGGTTGAGATTGTTTTAATAAGCCAGGAAACCAACTCGCCAGCAGCAAGTTCCTTAAGGCATCAAAGTTGAAAGACCAATATGAACCCAACCAGCGCAATATATCTTTACTTCCAGCCATCTCCCAAATCCAAATAAGCAAGGCAGGATTTTTGCGAGCAGCAATTAAGGCTAATCGGGTAAAGGTAAGCCAGTCAGTACGATCTTTAATAAAGGTATCGGCAACTTCAGGAGGTTCATCTGCTAGTAAGCCAAAGAAAGTATTTAACATGGAGTTAATTCTTTGAGGAGGTAGGGTTTTTCCCGTAGGTACCATCATGCCTTTAGAAAACAGCCAGGTAACAGAAATATTGCTTTGATAGGCTCTAATTTGGTTGAGATGTTTAGCTGACAGTAAATCGTGCTGCAAAGCAGTATTGAGGAGTGTAGTCAAACGCTCTAAGTTACGCACCAAAGAACCAAAGCCAGTAAAGATTAGAGGAGATTGGAGAGAGGCAGCATCACCGATCGCCACTAGACGATCGAATGCCACAGTGCGATCGCGATCGCTAGTACTAAAATGTCCTGGGATATAGCCAAAAGTCGGCTTTTTCCAGACTAGCTGTTCCAGATCGCAACGACGATACTCTGGCAGGATGGTAAAAAAGTCCTCATACATTTCTAGTAACGAGCCAGGATTGTCTGGATGCACCTGATGATAGTGAAAGAGATAGAAGGTTAATTCTCCATTACCTGCGGGAAATAATTCCCAAATCAACTGTCTTCCGCGAGATATATCACCGTGAGAATTTAAGACATCGCCATAATCTTTGTCCCAGACTTCGGGGGCAAAACCACTCTCAATAACTGCTCCTACTGTGGGACAAACACTATCAAAAGCACGCCCACCATTTAGTTGCCAAGCAATTGGTGAAGCTGTCCCCATGGCATCTATCAGCAGCCTACCACTTGCCTGTTTACTAGTTTTAGTCGGTAGATGAGTAAGTTTAACCGTTACCTCTGTATCTGTAACGTCGGCGCGAATAAATTCTGTTTCATCCCAGATTTCTCCCCCCGCCTGACGCAGTTTATCACCACAAAAGCGCAAGAGTTTGTCGGCATCGATCGCCACATTAAGAACTCTAGGGGTATGCAAGACTGCTGCTTTAAGATTAGGTGGGTTATAAGCATCAAAAAACTTACTAAAACCGTCTATATATTCGGTAGCGATGACAGACTCGAATTCTTTGGGAGTAAATAAGCCCAAATTAATCAAACTCTGAAACTCATCACGAGAAATATTCCATTCTCGATTCATTCTGCCAAAGGGAAGTCTTTCCACTAATAGCACTCTATAGCCTTTTAGTGCCATTACCGCAGCGTGAATGACTCCTAGCGCTCCACCGATATAAATTAAATCAAAATCCTGCTGTTTACTGGAGGCTGTATTGCCTTTAAAAATAACTTCCTGGGGTTGTTGAGGATGCTGCACACTTTCGCGCCAGCGTTTTTCCCACCAATAAACTCGATTGAGATCGTATTCTCCATTAGGCATCTTCTG
>JBDKJC010000281.1:0-5477 GCA_039796815.1 Cyanobacteriota bacterium
ATCGCTCATAATCCCCAACTGCGTTTTTCTAAACAAGACCTGCGGTTGAATGCAGCTATTGCTATGTTGCATTGGTTTGGCCCTCAAGCATACGATCGAGTACGCAATTTAACTCGTACTTTGCGTCGTCGTCAATCGATGGCAACATAAAGAATTTGCGCTGCTCAAGCTGTTTTCATCCTTTAGATATACGCAAAAGGTAGACAGATATTTATACTCTGTTGTTATAGATAAAATTAGCCAACCACTACAACTTGATGACTTCCATTACAAATACGGCTAATTACAACAATTAAGAGTGAAGAGTCGATCTTGAGCGCATGATTACATTTCGTCGTAACATTCACTGAAAAAATAAGGAAATTAACAAATGTTTGATTATTTAATAGTTGGTGCGGGTTTTGCTGGTAGTGTTCTTGCCGAACGCCTAGCAAGTCAGTCTGATAAGAAGATTTTAATTATCGATACTCGTTCTCATATTGGCGGGAATGCCTACGACCACTATAACGAAGACGGTATTTTGGTTCACAAGTATGGGCCTCATATCTTTCATACCAATTCTCGCGATGTCTTTGAATATCTCTCGCAGTATACTGAATGGCGACCTTACGAACATCGAGTACAAGCGAGTGTAGACGGTCAATTAGTGCCAATTCCGATTAATCTCGACACTGTTAATCGACTCTATGGCTTAAATCTTACCTCGTTTCAGTTAGAAGAATTCTTTGCCTCGATCGCCGAAAAGATAGATTGCATCCGTACTTCTGAGGATGTTGTAATTAGTAAAGTTGGTCGTGAACTCTATCAAAAGTTTTTCCGCAACTACACACGCAAACAATGGGATATGGATCCGTCAGAATTAGACAAGTCCGTAACTGCACGTGTACCTACTCGCACTAACCGTGACGATCGCTATTTTACTGATTCCTATCAAGCTATGCCTCTACATGGCTTCACCAAAATGTTCGAGAAAATGCTCGACCATCCGAACATTAAAATCATGCTCAACACCGATTATCGCGAAATTATCGATGTTATACCCTATCGGGAAATGATTTACACTGGCCCTGTCGATCTGTTTTTTGATTACTGTTATGGCAAGTTACCCTATCGATCGCTAAAATTCAAACACGAAACCATTAACAAACCTGTACATCAACCTGCGCCAGTAGTTAACTATCCCAACGAACATCTATATACTCGCGTCACCGAATTTAAATATTTGACGGGACAAGAACACAACAAAACCAGTGTTGTCTACGAATATCCACGCGCCGAGGGCGATCCCTACTATCCCATACCGCGATCGGAAAATGCCGAACTTTACAAACAATACAAAGACTTAGCCGATGCCACTCCAGGGGTTCATTTCGTCGGGCGTTTAGCCACCTACAAATATTACAACATGGATCACGTCGTCGCTCAAGCCCTTAAAGTCTACAAAAATCTCGTCGCTAGTGCCGATGGTAATTTATCAAAACAAGACGAGTTACAGTTAGCTTCGGTATAGAAGTTTTTAGCTTATAGCTTATAGCTTATAGCTTTTTTGCTACTTGCTACTTGCTACTTAAAAAACCTATTACCCAGTCCAATTGAGGAGTAAGAAAATTGTCCGACACAGTAGTTCGCGTTGAAAATTTAGTCAAAAAATACGAGATCGCCCATCAAAAACAGGGTAATAATATCTCTTTTCGAGACGCGATCGCTAATGGTACTAAATCTCTCGGTCGTAAACTAAAATCTTCTTTTAGCAAACAAACCTTGACCCCGAGTCGTGAAGATTTCCTGGCTTTAAACAATGTTTCCTTTGAAATCAAACAAGGTGAAGTTGTCGGTATTATCGGTCGTAACGGTGCAGGAAAATCAACCCTGCTGAAGGTTTTGAGTCGAATCACCGAACCAACTCAGGGACGCATCCGAATTAGAGGCAGAATCGCTAGTTTATTGGAAGTAGGAACGGGTTTTCACCATGAATTGACGGGAAGAGAGAATATTTTTCTCAACGGTGCAATTCTGGGGATGAGTAAAGCCGAGATTACCAAAAAATTTGATGAAATTGTCGATTTTGCTGAAGTTGAAAAATTTTTGGATACGCCAGTAAAGTTCTATTCATCTGGGATGTATGTACGTTTGGCATTTGCTGTTGCTGCCCATTTAGAACCAGAAATTCTGATTATTGATGAGGTTTTGGCGGTGGGGGATATGCAGTTTCAAAAAAAATGTCTCGGCAAAATGGATAATGTCGCCAAACAAGGACGAACAATTTTATTTGTCAGCCACAATATGAGTACGGTGGAATCTTTATGTAATCGGGGAATTTTACTGGAATCTGGTAGTGTGCATTTAGATAGTACTGCGGAAGAAGCTGTCAAAGCCTATCTAGATAAAGCGTATAATCTGGCTCGTGATATACCTTTAAGCCAAAGAAAAGACCGTAGTGGCAATGGCAAGATTAGAGTTTTAAGCTTTCGGATCTTAAACCAACAGGGTCAAGAAGAACCAGCTATGCAGTCTGGGAAAAATTATTATTTTGAATTTGGCTACGTCAATAACACGGGTAGTTGTCTAAAAAATGTAGTTATTTCTTTCGATCTGGTTGACGAACGTGGCGGGAGAATTCTTTTACTCAAAAACAGTTTTACTAATCATACTCTCAATCTTGATGGCGATCGCGGTTATATTTTTTGCGGTATTGAAAATTTACCAGTCGTCCAAGGAATGTATCGCATGACCATCCATCTAGCACAGGCAGATGTGGAACTACTCGACCGCGTTGAAGATGCTGTTACCGTCAGTGTTGATGGTGGCGATTTCTTTGGTACAGGCAGTCCTGGTCTTCCTCATTTGTGTAAGTTCCTGGTCAAGAATGATTGGTATACGGAAGTAAGTCAGGTAATAAGTAATGGGTAATAGGTAGTAGGTAATGAGTAAAAAAGCTAGAAGCTAGAAGCTAGAGGCTAGAAGCTAAAAAATAATAATCATTTGAGGTAAAGTTAGATGCAGATATTAAGTAGAATTAGTTTCCCCACATCTCCCGATGTTTCGAGTTTGTATATGCAGTGCGATGAAGGTGCTGTTATGGATTTTTCTGAAAATAATGAACGCAAGATTGTTTTTAGTCGCGAAGGTTCTCTTTCTTTGACTTCTTACTTTAATTCTTTTTATGAAAGTTTCTATGGTAAATATACCAAGCTCAATACTCTTTATTATTCGCTGAGATTAAAAGGCGATTTTATGATTTCTCTTTATCGAGAAGTTGATGAAAAAAGTGCAAGAGAAATAATTTCAGTAAAATATTTAGAAAATTGCCAGTTAAGTGAAAATACAAAAGTTTTGCTGCCCAATCTTCAGGATCATAAGCAACAACAAGGCAGAGTTTATTTAGAATTAGTTTGCTTGAGCGATCGCGGTATTTTTGAACGAGGTTTAATTGCTACAGATGAAGTTTCTGATACCGAAGTTTCTTTGGCAATTATTAGCTGTACTTACAAAAAAGAAGCTTATATCAAAAAAACAGTTGATACGATTTTACAAGATCCATTATTACAAACAAAGCAATTAAAAATATTCGTAGTTGACAATGGTAAAACTTTAAACAAAGAAGATTTTTCAGACTCAAGAGTTGAACTTATTCCCAATAAAAACTTAGGTGGAAGTGGAGGTTTTACCAGAGGATTAGTAGCAGCTTTAGAAGCAAATGATTATTCTCATTTTGTCTTTATGGATGATGATATTGAGTTAGAAAGCGAATCAGTTTATAGACTATTTAGCTTGTATGAATATGCTAAAGATGATTTTGCTGTAGCTGGAGAAATGCTAGATCTTAACAAAAAAACTGTCTTGTATGAAGCAGGTGCTTTGTATAGTATTGCTTCCCATACAATGAAATATCAACCATTTTCAGTTGCGCCTTTAAAACATAAAATAGAATTAGAAAATCCCCAGCAAAATAATCTTTTATTAACTGAAGAACATATAGATTATGGAGGATTTTGGTTTTTTAGTTTCTCTAAAAAAACTGTAGAACAAATTGGCTTGCCGTTACCTTTCTTTATCAAGATAGATGATATGGAATTCGGCTTAAGAATTACCAAGGCTTTACAGAGTAAAATAGTCGCATTTCCTAGTATTGCCGTATGGCATGAGCCATTTTATTTAAAGTTTATTGTTTGGGATAGTTATTATTTAATTCGCAATAATTTAATAACTTATGCGATTCATCAACCTCTTCTCTATACCAGAACATTTTTTGAATTTACCAAGGGGCTAATCTACAATCTATTTCTATTTGAATATAATTCGATTGAAATGCAGGTAAAAGCTTTTGAAGATTATGTTAAAGGGCCTGATTGGTTGAAAAATATCGATTCAGAAAAATTACATGCCAATATTTTAGCCTTAAGTAAAAGTTATAAAACACAAAAAGTTATACAAAACCAGCAGTCGGATAATTACGCTTTTAAAAGAGGAAAATCTCCTATTTGGAAAAAATTACTTACCTTTATAACTTTAAATGGTCATCTACTTCCCGATTTTTTGCTACAAGATGATGAAGTTTTAATTTGGCTGACTAAAGGTTATGGCGGACAGCGTTCTCAAGCTTTAGGTAAAAAAAGAGTTCTTATTTATCGAGAAGAATTATCCAACAACGATCGAGAAATTCCCTATTTATATCAACATGAAATCGACCAATTAGCTGGACTTAAATTGTTATTTAGATGGTTGAAAGTTATTACCATTAGTGGAATCAAATGGCGATCGCTACAGAAACAATGGAAAGATGCCTCAGATGAATTAATGTCTTCTAGTTTTTGGCACAAGTATCTTGATTTAAACAATGAGAAAGAGGATAGCCAGGTTTCCACTGCGATCGCTGGAAATTTGACTGAGGCTTCACCAAACGCTCAAAAAGAGGCAGGAAGTAGGGTTTGACTCCTCGTTGCTCTAAAAGAGACAAAGAAAAGATTCGTAGCTCAAAGGTTAAAGGAAAAAAGGGCTTGCCCTAAAGGACTAACTGACGCGATAGCTAACCCTTTAGGGTCGTGTCGCACCGCTTAGTTTGGTGAAAAGGGAAACCCGCCGACTACGTGGCTAATAAGTAAAATAAAAACCGAAGAATTATGCAAAATAACAGCACTGTACTGTCTCGATTGAATACATCTACTCCCAAATTAGATGCACAGGAAGTAGATTGGTGGGAAAAATTTGCAGACGTTGAGGAACAATTCTGTTGGGTACAAACTCCCACCATGCAAAAATTTTTCCGTGGTAAATACTTGCAGCGGATTATAGAACTATGCTCTGCTAATGCAAGTATTGCAGAATTAGGTTGTGGAACTGGATGGCTGTCAATTTTGTTAGCCAAAATGGGAGCAGAAAAAGTTTTCGGTCTTGACTTTTCAGAGGCTCAAATTCAAAAAGCGCGCAAGGGAGCGATCGAAGCTGGTGTCGATCGCCAAGTATCTTTTCAAACTATT
>JBDKJC010000282.1:0-5469 GCA_039796815.1 Cyanobacteriota bacterium
AAAGTCTTACCCTATCGTTTTGAAATTACGCCTCAAGGCATTAGCTGTTTGGGACTGGCGGATTTTTTGGCTTATGAACCAATGTTCAACAATGAACAGTGAGCAATGAACAATGAACAGTGATATTATGAACTCAACGATCACAATTTGGGGACGGCGCTCATCGTTTAACGTTCAGAAAGTACTTTGGACTTTGGACGAACTCCAACTTCCATACGAGCATAAAAACGCTGGCGGTAATTATGGCGGATTGGATAATCCTGAGTTTCTGGCGATGAATCCCCATGGTCTCGTTCCAGTTCTTCATGACGAAGAAGGTTCGGTTTGGGAGTCAAATTCTATCGTTAAGTATCTTTGCGCCAAGCACTCTTGCGGAAACCTTTGGCTAGAAGATCCCTTTGAGCGATCGCTCGCAGATCGCTGGATCGACTGGTCTGCTACTACTTTACAGCCTAGCTTCATGGGATTATTCTGGGGCTACTACCGAACGCCAGAATCTCAGCGCAATCCGATGGAAATTCAAAATGCCCTAGAGAGTTGTCAAAAGCATTTTCGTGCATTAGACAGACACCTTGCGAACCAAGAATACTTGGCAGGATCGAGCTTCACGGTAGCTGATATCCCCGCTGGAACAGCACTTTATCGCTATTTTACCCTCGGATTACCAGTCGAAGAACCTACAAACGTTATGGCGTGGTTTGCGCGCCTTCGAGAGCGATCGCCTTTTTGTCAAAATATACTCGTTCCCTTTGATCGACTTTATGGACGTCTCGCATTCTAAATGCATTCAAGTAAGACATACAACACAAAAAATCTAAATAACTTAAGAGCGAGCTTTGGGAAGCAGCCAAGAGATAATTGCCACAGCAAACACGAGTAAGAAAAAAGTTACTACCACTAACGCTGCACCATAGCCAAAATCTAAATAGCGCATTACTGTTGAATAGATATAAATCGATACGGTTTCCGTAGAACCAGCAGGCCCACCACCAGTCATCACCTGCACCAAATCAAATACGCCAAAAGATTGAGCAAAGCGAAAGAGCAAGGCAATCAAGATCTGGGGCATTAATAATGGCAGTGTAATCTGAATAAAACTCTGCCAGGGACTAGCACCATCCATCCGATGTGCTTCATAAAGATCTTCGGAGATAGACTGCAAGCCTGCCAATAAGATAATGCTGATAAATGGGGTGGTTTTCCAGACATCAGCAATAATTAGAGCCGTCATCGCCAAAGTGGGTGTTCCTAGCCAATTAATACCTGTATCAATCAAGCCTAATCTGAGTAAAATATCGTTGACTACGCCATACTGATCGTTGAAAATCCAAGCCCATGCTAACCCCATGATGGCAGTTGGTAATGCCCAAGGAATAATTGCCGCTGTTCTTACCACACCCCGTCCCCAGAAGGATTTATTTAAGACTAACGCCACCCCCAAACCTAACAGCAATTCTAAAAATACGCTGATTACGGTAAAAATTGAAGTATTGGAAAGACTCTGCCAAAATCTGCCGTCTCCCAACATCCTTTGGTAGTTACCCAATCCTGCAAAAACTGGCTGTAACTGAGTTCCTAAATTCTCCGTAAACCAACTCAGCCAAAAAGCTCTAGTAATAGGATAAATAAATACTAAGCCCAAAACTAATAAGGCAGGTAACAACATCACCCAGCCTGTAATTTTTTCTTGTCGATTAAGTGTCATTTTTTACTGATTACTGATTACTGATTACTGATTACTGATTACTGATTACTAATTACTAATTACCGATTACTTATCGCCCTAACAAATTTCTCGTTTCATTAGCGGCATTTTGCATTGCAGCCTTTGAAGTCATTTTGCCTGTAATGGCAGCACTAAGATAGCGTTGAAGAATATCTGAGGCTTGAGCATATTGAGAAATAGGAGGACGCAGGGTAGAATTGCGCACTATATCTAGTAATTGAGGATAGTAATTGTATTTAGCGACAATTTGAGGGTCATTAAATAGGGCCTCACGACTAGGGACAAAACCAGTTTCTAGAATAAATTCTCTTTGAGACTCTTCGCTGCTGAGAAATTCTATTACTTGCCAAGCTGCATCGGGATGTTTAGTTGTGGCGGAAATTCCCAGCCCCCAACCTCCTAAAGCAGCACCACTCTTTTTACCTGCAACATGAACCATCGGCTTGATCTGATATTTTCCTACTATCTCCGAATCTTCTGGATCTGCTGCCAAACTATAAACGAAGGGCCAATTTCTTAGAAAAGCGACCTTACCATTTTGAAACAGGAGACGAGTTTCATCTTCGGCGTAGGTTGTGACCCCAGGAGGCGAGACTTTTTTGGCGATCGCTGTGCGTAAAAATTCTATCGAAGCGATCGCTTCTGGTCGATCTAAACCTACTTCTAAAGTGTCTGAATTAATCCAATAAGCACCATGACCCTCTAAGATCTCAACAAACATGGCTGCTAATCCTTCAGATTGTTTACCTTGCCAAGCATAGCCCCAATCTACTAATCCCTGCTGTTGGAGATCTTGGGAGATAGTTAACAATTGTGTAAAAGTTTCTGGAGGTTGATACCCTGCTTGCTCAAGCAAATCCTGACGATAATAAAGCATTCCTGCATCAGAACGAAAAGGTAGACGATAGAGTTTATCTTCGTACTTACCCCCAGCAATCTCTTCTGCTAGGTACTCTTGTGCTGCTTCTGGAGTAAGGCGATCGCTAATATCTCTTAACCATCCTGCTGCGGCAAATTTGGGAGTCCAGACAATATCCATGTAAACCAGATCGTAAGGGGAGTTTCCCAGCAAAAAAGAAGATGTGTATAAATCTTCCACCTGGTTACTATCACTGGGAGCTTCAATAATCTGAAATTTAATATCAGAATGCTGCTGATTAAATTTGGTGACTAAAGGCTCTAATTTCGGCACTTCATCAGCCCGAATCAAGGTTTTAATGGCGATCGGCTGCTGTGTCCAGACAGGAAGTATTCCCAACCCGATAACTAAACCAAAAGTCAGTAAACCAATTAACCAACGCTTGATGCTCAATAATTTAAGGTTACGAGCGTTAAATTTGAACTTTAATTGCAAAATAAACATTATTTATGATACTTACTGGCGATTGCAATATTTCCGTATTTACACGAATGTATTTAAATTTTGAAAATGATAGTATTTTCTAGATAAAAAAACCTAATCTAACTATTTGCCCATTTGCTCCAAATAAACTTATACAAATAATTTCTCTTGCTCTGCAACCCTACTTTTACACCAAAAAGTGGGGTTTTTTATCGTCAAAAATCAATTTGCTGTCCATCTGCTAAAAAAATACAAAAATAAAACAAGTGATTATGTTTAATTTGGTAGTTAACATTACCCGTAAAAATGGGATATACTTTACCATTGATAAAGTTAACAGTGGCAGATCGTCACTAGTAGCGTAACATTTACTGTAGAAAACCAAAGATACAGTTGAGGAGGGGATTATTCCTGAGCAGCTAAACCTGACCGTAAGCTTAAGAGGCACTCGTGAAGTCAGGGAAGATCACCAAATATTTCGTCTTACTGGATTACTAGATGCCTTTTCTGAACCAGCATTTCGTAAAGTTATTGGTAATTGTATAGACGAAGGACCAAGCAACATAGTATTGGTTCTAGCACAAATTGATTTTATTGATAGTTCTGGATTAGGTGCTTTAGTGCAGCTCGTCAAAAAGGCACAAACTGCTGGTGGAAGCTTGCAGGTTGTTACCAACCCACGAGTCACTCAAACCGTAAAACTAGTTCGTTTAGAGAAATTTCTCTCTCTCCAGCCTTCTGTAGAGATCGCACTGGAAAATATCAAAAAATAACATCAATTTAAAAGCTTAGAGCTTAGAGCTTGAAGCTTAAAGCTTTTGATAACGTCTTTGATTGGATGTAAACTTACTAGAGCCAAATAGTAAACAGACAAATAATAAAATAATAGTAATAATGCGCCAACAGACACGGTTCAAACTTGGGCTAATTCAGGGAAAATGGCAGATCTTAGCGTAGACGATCGCTTAATTCCAATTGAGAGACTATCGCCGATCGCTTTAGCCTATATTGGAGACGCTGTATTTGAACTATATGTTCGGACCAAGTTTCTCCTACCTCCCAAACGCATGGCTAGTTATCATAGTCAGGTTGTTACCCAGGTGAGAGCCGAGAGTCAGGCGGTTCATTTGGCATCTTTATTGCCAGTTCTAACGGATACAGAAAAAGAGATTTTGCGTCGCGGACGCAATGCTTGTGGTACTAAGCCACGTCGTCTATCTCGTCAGACATATCAACAGGCGACTGGTTTGGAAGCCTTGATTGGCTATCTTCACCTAACCAATCCTCAGCGTCTTCAGGAATTATTTGCTAAATTGAATTTTGATTTAGTTAATTAAACAAGAATTAAACCTTCAGGATTATCACTCTCGTGAAACCTAAAATTTCTGCTAACCACGGCAAAAGAAATAAACCATCATCTTCCTTTAACGAGCCAGTAACACCGACAGAAGAAATCGATTTAACCTATGGTCGTCATGCTGTTTTAGCAGCTTTAAAAAGCGATCGCCAGATAAATCGCATCTGGCTCACAGACAAGTTACTTGCCCATGGACAGTTTTATCCTTTGGTTAAAGCAGCCAAAGCCAACGGCACAATTATTGATGAGGTAAGTTCCGTGCGCCTGTCTCAGTTGACTCAAGGAGGCAATCATCAGGGTATTGCTGCCCAGGTTGCCCCCTATGAATATTGGGATTTAGCAGAATTGATTGACCAGGCAAAACAGACTCCTGAGCCTGTAGTAGTAATTGCTGACGGCATTGAAGATCCCCACAATCTCGGGGCAATTATTCGTACTGCTGAAGCCTTGGGTGTTCAAGGAATAGTTATTCCCCAGCGTCGAGCAGTTGGTGTTACTTCCACAGTCATGAAAGTGGCAGCAGGCGCTTTAGAAAATATGGCGATCGCTAGAGTAGTGAATTTAAATCAGGCGATCGCTAAATTAAAAGAAGCAGGTTTCTGGATTTACGGAACTACTGCTAATACAGATCAGATGCTCCATAAAATCAACTTTAGCGGTGCCGTAGGCTTAGTTGTCGGCTCAGAAGGCAGTGGCTTGAGTCAGTTAACCGAGAAAAATTGCGATCAATTGGTAGCGATTCCCCTTGTAGGCAAAACCCCTAGTTTGAATGCTTCTGTGGCAGCTGCGATCGCCCTTTATGAAGTATTTCGTCAGCGAAAATAAAGTAATTGGGTGGCGTTGGTTATTGAGAATGAAAAGAGGTTTAAAATTGTCTCTAAAAACCGCTAAACCCTCTATTAGAGAAGGTTTGAGTCATATCGGAGCGACGGGATTTGAACCCATGACCCCCACTACCCCAAAGTGGTACGCTACCAAGCTGCGCTACGCCCCGTGATTAATCACGTATTAAAGTATACGAGTTTCCGCTGTTTTGCGCAAGCA
>JBDKJC010000283.1:0-5459 GCA_039796815.1 Cyanobacteriota bacterium
TCCACCAACCGAAAAGTAGAAGTAAATAACCAAATAGTAAAATTAAAACTAAGGTAAAACTTGAATATGTAATATGTAATATAATTTTTTGAGATTGGAAAAAATTATTTTTTGTATATAAATACCAAGAGCTATAAGAAGTTGTTAGAAGTAAAATAAAAAGTCCGCTGTATTGCCAAAAAGCAGGAACAAAATTGATAATTCCTCTATCTTCTAAAACTGCATTAACAATCTGGCTGATTAAACTAGCATGAACCTCAACTCCATAAGTAAAATTATAATTTTCTGAGTTATAGTAACTATACGGAGTAGCATAAATATCTTCTACCGTTTCTGCTGTTGTGCCAATTAAGACTATCTTATTTTGGAATAAATTAGTTTTAATTTGACTCTTTAAAACTTCAGCAACACTAACTCGACGAAATCCTTTTTGATTAGAGCGATAATTGATTATAGTTTGATAATTATCTATAGTTTGGTTGGAGTAAAACAGCCGATTGGACTGAAGCATCGGCAAAACTGCATTTTTCAGTTTAAGCCAAGACTGGTTTCCAGAACTAGTAGGAGTAACATTTTGTCCTTCTAAGTATTTCAAAGCAATAGCTAGCCCAAAACTGGGTAACATTTCATCTTCACTAGACTTTTGAACATATAGATATCCCCGACGAACTACACCGTTTTCGCCATCTTCTATAATCTCACTGGCTCCAGTTTGACTGAGTTTTTCTAATTCAGTTGGGGGTGATATAGAATTTAAGTCTGGGTTACCACCATCAGTTTTTTCTACTCCAATTAATTGTGGTGTAGAACTAAAGATATTATCTAGCCTCTTATTTCCCCGCTCACCGATATTTACGTTACGATGCAAGTCTAAACCAATGACACGCGGATTTTGTGCTTTTATTTTGGTTAACAAAGCTGCTAATGTATTATCACCAATAGGAAAACCAAGTTTTTCAATATCTTTTTCATTTAGTCCCACAATCACAACTTTTTGTTCTTGAGGCTCTTGAGGACGAAATTTTAAATAATAGTCATAGAGTTTGCGTTCAGAAATTGGCAACCAACCCAAAGAGTTAAAAACAGCAGTAGTAAGAGAGCCAATTATTATTGCTACAGTTGGTGGTTTCCATCGCATTGTAAGATAAATTAACGCTATTTTTGGTTTAAGACAATTAAAAGTAGCTCTTAGCTTTTGAGCTTACTGAACAAATTAGTACAAAAGAAAACATAGAGATAAAATACATTTTAACCTTGTAGTATGAATTTTTGTTTTAATATAAATCCACATTAGTTGATATGTAAAATAGTTTATTATTTTAGTATAAATACTAATTGATGGCAAGTTAAGATACTACGTTGTTTGTCAATCTCTTTTTTTTAGCTTTTATTTTTTGATTTAAGGAGTTTCTCATTCTTGAAAATCCATTTATTTTATTTATTAATAGCTAAGATTTATTGCTATTAATTAAACTCCAGCTTAGAGCTATTTATACAATCTTAATCTAGGTCTTGACTGTGATAAATTTGGTAAATCGATTTCTTCTAATAAAGACCAAAATTCGGAAAAATTGTTTTTGCTCTGGTGCTGATTTTTAATCAGTTGGGCGTAATTACACGCAAGAGCATCATACCAAATACCCAATTCAGCAAATTCAGCAGTACAAAATAATGAATTAAACATAGGTTTAGATAAGTTCGATTTAGGTAAAGCCACGCGCTCTATCCAAGCTTGAGCAAATAAATTTCTCGATGGTTTCTTTTGATTACAAATAACAGTCACAGTCCAGCGATAAGTTTTACCAATTTTTAGAGGCTGGCTGTTTTGGGGTAATCTTAAAGCGACAATTCCTGGCTCTGGCTTTAACTGCTCGACAAATATCGGCTTTTTTCCTGGCTCTAACAAAGTAAAACGCAATGGTAATGATAATTTTTGAGATACGTACCAAAGGAAAGTGGGATGTTCCAAAACAGTAGTGGCAGTATGATCTTGTGGAATAAGTAGCGTAACAGTATCATTTAAGGGGAGATTGCATTCTCCTCTAGAACCTCCAGCTTTTCTTACTTGCTGGCGAACTTTTCCTTTTGGAGGGTGATATGTCGATTTATTTTTGGGCGTACTATTGACTGGTAAGGCACTGAAAATAGTGAACACAAGATATATTGCTACGCTCAAATATTTTAAGCAATTTTTCATGCGTCAAGAAACTATAAAGGATATAAAGGTGATTTATTTAGTAAAGAATACTGATGTATTCTGGAAAAGCGTAAATTTAAATAAATTTAAATGTTTATGTTTAGGGTCTATTGTAATCCTTTGTGTGTCCATATCGCTATTTATCCCTAAAAGACTATCAGCAAAAGAAGTATCTTCAACTCAATCTCAAGAAAGTATTTTACTTAATCGAGCAGAAAAAGCTTATTTTTCAGGTGATTATCAATTAGCGATCGCTTCTTGGTTAAAGATAATTAAGCAACAAGAGCCAAAATCCAATCAATCTGTCACTGCCTATTCAAATCTAGCCTCTTTATATTGGCATACAGGCAACCCAAGTGCAGCAATAAAATACTGGCAAAAATCTCTAGCATTTTATCGAGAGCAAGAAACTGAGAGTGCGCAAGCCAAATTAGCAGCAACTTTGGTTGATACAGCCAGAGCTTATAACGATCTGGGACAACCTCGGTTTTCAATTCCGTTATTAACTGAAGCTGTTTCAATTGCCCAACAACAGCAATTAGTTAAAGTCCAGGCTGTAGCTTATCTAGCTTTGGGTAATGCCTATACAATTGAAAAAAACTATGATTCAGCTATTAATGCCTATCAAAAAAGTTTAAACAATATTGCCCACACTAGTAGCGACTTGCCTGTTGTAGTTGGGAATAATCTCAGTCGAGCCTACCAACAGAAAGCCTTAATTACTCGCGTAAAAGCGATCGCTTTAAATCAAGAGGGGGAATTATCAGCCAGGGAACTATGGCGACAGGTAAAGCGAGATCGCACCTTGGCTTGGCAAGCAGCCAAAAAAGCGACAGAAATTAGAGAATCTAGTCGCTCCATAGCTCGGGTTGAAGCATTACTGCAATTAGCTTCCTTAGCTCAGGATGATGCAGCCAAAAATAGTATTGCGGTTGAGAGTTTACTCAAGGCAGAGTTTATCTTGTCAACTTTGCCAGACTCTCACCAAAAAGTTTATTCTCTAATTGAACTGGGTAAATTAACTGATAACTATGATTCCAGAGCTGAATCAATTTTAAAATCTGCGGTAAAAACGGCTCAAAAAATTAATCATCCGAGAGTAGCTTCTTTTGCTTTTGGTGCGATAGGTAAACATTATGAATCGCAATACCAATACGATCGCGCCTTATCTTGGACAAAACAGGCTCAATTCTCTGCTCAACAAGCACAAGCTCCCGATAGTCTTTATCAGTGGGATTGGCAAGTTGCCAGAATTTATCAGGCTATGGGAGATACCAAGACAAGTATAGAAGCTTACCAAAGAGCGATCGCATCTCTACAATCAATTAGAGACAACTCTTTTCAACCCCAGGAGAATTCCCTATCTAACTTTCAAAGCGATATTGAACCCATTTATCGCAGTTTAATTGAATTATTATTGTTTAATAATTCTTCGGACTTTTATCTTCAGCAGGCTTTACAAACTAAAGATTTACTCTTACTTAGTGAATTGGAAAACTTCTTTCAAGACGATTGTTTTGAACTGGAAACTTATACAAAAAACGATAAATTAGCCTACCTCAAGCAAACTGATACCGCAATCATTAATACAATTATCTTAGAAGACAAGACATATTTAATCTGGCAATTTCCCGATGGCAAATTGAAAAAGTATGCTGTAGATATTTCTCAAAATCAACTCGCAAAACTAGTAACTCAGTGGCGGTTTGATTTAGAAAACAAAGAGAACGATAATTATCTGTCTTTATCGCAACAGTTATATAAATTGTTCTTTCCGCCAGCAGTACAGGCAGATTTAGCAACTAGCAAACCGAAAAATTTAATTTTTGTCAATGATGGAATCTTGCGGAATGTACCATTGGTGTCCCTTCACGATGGTCAGAAGTTTTTGGTTGAAAATTATAGCGTGACTACTTCTTTAGGTTTCAACATCCGAGCCAAACAAGTCAATGCGCCGATCAAAAAAGCGATCGCTTTTGGTTTATCGACACAAACAGCGCAATTTCCGCCTTTACCATATGTTGAACAGGAGATTCAACAGCTCGGCGAGCTTGTCCAGCAAGAACAGTTTTTAAATAATCAATTCAGCTTCAAGAATTTTAGCCAACAAGTAAAATCAAACGAGACTTCCCTAGTTCATATAGCTACTCATGGACAATTTGGGGGAACTACGGAAAATACTTTTTTACAGGCATATCAAAGTCAGATTAGTTTGAAAGAATTGGAAGAAACTTTAAGTATTCGTAATTATAATTTTCCCGATCATCCCATTCAGTTATTAGTTTTAAGTGCTTGTGAAACAGCAGTCAGTAATCCACGCTCTACTTTAGGGATGTCAGGGGTAGCCGCCAGAGCAGGTGTTAGCAATGTATTAGGCAGCTTATGGTCGGTTAATGACCAGCAGATTGTAACCTTAATTGATGGTTTTTATCGCTACTGGATTCAAGATGGATTATCTCAGCCAGAAGCGTTACGTCAAACTCAATTAGATTTGATTCAAAATTCTAATTCTCACCCTAGTAACTGGTCAAGTATGATTCTAATTCAAGGTTAAGCGATCCTAAGCTTGACTGAAGTATGGTCAAACAGCTTAAGATAAGCCTAGTTGAATTAGTAGATAGCGACTCATGAAATTGAAACCAACCAGATTTTTTGGTACAAAGCAATTCTTGAATGTAGTTGTGAGGAAATCTAGTAACACAAAGCGAGCGAGAATTCTGCCTTTGATGCTCAAGAAATTAGGATTATCGGTAATCTTGTTGTTAACTATACCTACAGCAATAGTAAATGCACAAGTTACTCCAGATGAGTCGCTGTCTACCAACGTCGAACAACAAGGAGAGAATGAAGTGAATATTAATGGTGGAGAAAGAGAAGGAAACAATCTTTTCCATAGCTTTGAAGAGTTTTCGGTGCCTGAAGGATTAGAAGCAGTATTTAAAAATGCTACAGATATTGAGAATATCTTTACTCGGATAACAGGTGAGTCGGCTTCGGCTATCAACGGTATCCTTAGAACTCAAGGCGGTGCTAACTTTTTTCTGGTAAATCCGAATGGGATTGTTTTTGGCGAGAATGCCCAGTTAGATGTAGGGGGTTCGTTTATTGCCACTACTGCTAATTCGGTGCAGTTTGAAGATGGGACAGAGTTTATTGCTGATAATGCTCAATCAGAACCTATTCTGACTGTCAGTGTTCCCATTGGATTGCAGTTTGAGGGGAATAATGGTGCGATCGCTGTTAATGGGAATGGTAATCAGAT
>JBDKJC010000284.1:0-5455 GCA_039796815.1 Cyanobacteriota bacterium
TTGTAGTCAAATCCCGACGCACCCCCAGCAGCACCACCTACTCCAGCTTCGCCAAAGCGATCGTATCTACTGCGAGTTTCTGGTTCAGAAAGAACTTCGTAAGCACGACTTATCTCTTTAAACTTTTCTTCTGCTCCTGGTTCTTTGTTGACATCGGGATGATATTGGCGCGCAAGACGGCGATAAGCGCGCTTTAGTTCATCTTTATCTACATCGCGGGATACGCCCAGGATTTGATAGTAGTCCTCTGCCATAAAATCTTAATTTTTTCCTATGGTTTATAGATTGTACTGTAACAAAATCAGCAGCAGTAAATATAGTACGGTTAATACTAAGGACTAATTATATTAAATTTGTCCCAGCCAAAGTGAACAAAAACTTTAATTTATCTTTACTTAATCAACTGATTCATAATCATCGTCTAAACCAAAATCTACCCCCCCTTCAACCTTGGCATTGTTAGATATGCTAACAACTGCTTTAATACTGTTGTCGCCAGTTAAGTCCATCTCAGTTTTGGCTCCAGCCAACTCATCATCATCAAAGTCATCAAAAACGAAAGAATCATTAGGATTAGAATTCTTTTGTTGATAAACATCTGTGCCAATTTCTAGGAGGGTTTTACGCAGGCTTTCTAAAATATCATTAATATCCTTGATGCTTGTATGAGGATTATTACAAGCTATATTAAACTCTTCTTTAATTCGAGCAATTTTTGCTTTATATTCATCACGAATCAGGTCTCCTTGTTCACTAGCAGTTGAATCGTAATTGTAAATTAAATTTTCAGCTTGATTTTTTAACTTGACTAATTCAATGTTACGACGATCTTGGTCGGCAAAATTATCAGCCTCTTGACGCATCCGCTCAACCTCGCTAGAGCTTAGTCCTCCAGTATTGCTAATGGTGATGCTTTGCTGTTTATTAGTACCCTTATCTTGAGCCGAAACCTGTAAAATACCATTCACATCAATTTCAAAGGCAACTTCAATCTGTGGCATTCCTCTAGGAGCAACAGGGATTCCTGTTAGGAGAAATTTACCCAGGCTTTTATTGTCTTTGGCCATGGCTCTTTCCCCTTGTAAAGCATGAATTTCTACGGTTGTTTGACCATCAGCAGCAGTGGAGAAAATCTGCGATTTACTAGTGGGAACGGTAGTATTCTTTTCGATTATCTTGGTAAAAACCTCTCCCAGAGTTTCGATCCCCAGTGATAAGGGGGTAATATCAAGTAGTAAAACATCTTTAACTTCTCCATCCAAAACTCCTGCCTGAATTGCCGCTCCAGCTGCCACTGCTTCATCTGGATTAACCGAGCGATCTATTTGCATTCCATCAAAGATGGTTTTAATCGCTGTATGAACTGCGGGAATGCGAGTTGAACCACCAACTAAAATGATGCGCTCAATTTCATTAGGCTCTAGATCGGCATCTTTTAAAGCTAACTTAACAGGCTCTAAAGTTTTTTGGATTAAATCCTTAGCTAGTTCTTCAAATTTAGCTCGGCTTAATTCCAGTTCAATATGCTTCGGACCTGTTTCATCGGCAGTAATAAAAGGCAGGTTAATCGATGTAGTTGGAGTAGCTGAAAGCTCAATTTTTGCTTTTTCCGCAGCTTCTCTCATCCGTTGCAACGCCATTTTATCGGTTCTGAGATCGATTTCTTCTTGAGCGTAGAAAGTCTTGATCATCCAACGGACGATAACGTTATCAAAATCATCGCCACCAAGATGATTGTTACCTGCTGTAGACTTGACTTCAAATACGCCATTGCCCAATTGCAAGATGGAAACATCAAAAGTTCCGCCACCCAAGTCAAAAACTAGAATGTGTTCTTCGCGGTTTTGTTTGTCCAAGCCATAGGCTAAGGCAGCAGCAGTAGGTTCATTGACAATGCGCAATACCTCAAGTCCTGCAATCGTACCTGCATCTTTAGTTGCCTGTCTTTGGGCATCAGTAAAATAGGCAGGTACTGTAATGACGACTTGTTTAACAGGTTCTCCCAAAAAGCTTTCAGCATCTGCCTTTAACTTTTGCAAAATCATGGCAGAAATTTCCTGGGGAGTGTAATTCCTATTTTTGATCTGAACATCAACAGTATCATCTCGACCTGGAATACACTTGTAGGGCGTACGCGATCGCTCTTCTTCAGTATCCTCCCAACGACGACCAATAAAGCGTTTAATGCTATGAATTGTATTTTGCGCGTTGGTGACTGATTGCCTTTTTGCCAACTGACCTACTAAACGAGTGTCTCCCTTGGCGAACGCTACCATACTAGGAGTGGTCCTAGCTCCCTCTGAATTAGCAATAATTATAGGTTTACCCCCTTCCAGTACAGCAACGCAACTGTTGGTAGTTCCCAGATCGATACCGATGACTTTTGCCATAGTGCTTAGGCAGTAACTTTGATTTGTGTATAAATTACCTAGATTTCGACAGAAAAGCTTATGGTACTCATCGGCATACTCCCATGCCGAGTTAATAAATCCCTAATCGAGTTTCAAACTTAATAGCCATTTGAAACTAAGTATTTACTTAATGATCATTTTCTTCGTTTTCTGTCGTTTTCTGTTCCGAAGTTATCACAGGTTCTTGAGGAACAGCAACTTTAACCATGGCATGACGCAAAATTGTATCGCCAATTGTATAGCCACGCATTAGTTGCTCAATTACAGTCCCTTCTGGATATTCGTTGGTGGGTTCACGCAACATAGCTTCGTGATAATTGGGATCAAATTCTTGTCCTTCAGGTCGCATGGCTGAAACACCCATTTTTTTGAGGCACTCTACCAAAGTTTTGTATACTCCCTGATAGCTGGAATGAATTGCTTTCTCACCATCGCTGTCTGGTTTTAACTGAGTTCTGGCACGCTCAAAGTTATCGATTACAGGTAGTAATTCAGTGATGACATTTTTCTTCGTCTGTACTTCCAGATTTTCTTTTTCTTTTGTAGTTCGACGACGAAAATTCTCAAAATCTGCTGCCAAGCGAGCATATTGTGCCTTGGCGAGATCTACCTGTTGGCTTTTGTCGTCCAGAAGTTGTTTGAGATTGGCGTTTTCTTGCTGGAAGGCTGCAAAAATCTCCTCATTTTCGGCAGCTTGGGGATCATCTTCGCTTATTTCCGTAGCTCGATCTGGCTCTTCAGCCGACTCTGGTGCAGAATTATTGTCTTCTAAGGAAATATCAACCGTAACTTCAGGATTTTCGGCAAGATTTTCAGGTTGTTTTTGCTCTTCACTCATAGGAATATTTGTCTCTCTACTTACAAGATATAGGATATTGCATTCGGCTAAGGAATTGACAGTTTGAATTTTTTCTTAGCTAATTAAAACTATTTGGTTAATGAATTAGCGATCGCCTCATAAACCTAATGGTACAGTCATCATAAGATATTTTTTGCTCGATTATTAGTTCATTGCCTTGTCATCAGCGGATTTAGCGAAACTCTGCTTTAGCCTCAAAAAACTAAACCATTTAGCAGTAATTTGAATAGTTAGTTTTAGGTAGTAAGAATTTTCTTTCCAGTTTAGGGAACACTAGCTATCGTCAGGAGATATTTTTTCTATTTTATGACTTACTCTTCCTCTAAAAAAAATCGGGCGATCGCTGTACGTAATAATTTGTCACCTTTTGGTAATCAACTGGTGCAAAAAGGTTTTATTGATGGCGATAAAATGCAAAAGGCTCTGGCAGAGAGTCGCAAAACGGGGACTTCGCTAATCGATGTCTTGGAATCAGCGACGGGTAAACAGCTACCTCCAGATTTACTGCGCCAATATAAAAAACATCATTTATTTGAACTAAAAGTTGTTTTCGGCGTGGAATCTGCCGATCCTGAAATTGAAACTGAAAAATTTAGTAACAATCAGATGGGGGAATTGATTAATTCCCTGATTCCTCTAGATATTTGTCGTCGCTATCGTTTGATTCCCCTCTATAAAAAAGAAGAAGCTAGTCCGATTTTAGTAGTGGCGATGGTCGATCCTGAGAACTTGGAAGCTCAAGATGATCTTAATCGGATTCTCAGACCGAAAGGAATTGGAATTGAACGACAAGTCATCACTCAAAGCGATTATCAACAGCTAATCGATGGGTTTTTAGATGAGCAGGTCAAACAAGAAACCGCCAAGAAAAAAGAGGTTAATGTTGATGTTTCTCTGGAGTTAGATAACTTTGACTTTAATCTAGAAGAAGGTGATGATGAGCTTGCCGATGACTTAGGTGCAGCCAGCGAAGCTCAAGCAGCACCAATTATCACCCTAGTCAATAAAATTCTAGCTAAAGCTCTACAAGACGGTGTTTCTGATATTCATGTCGAACCCCAAGAGGAAGGCTTAAAAATACGTTATCGCAAGGATAGTGTTTTACAGCAGCCGTTCGATCGAATGCCCAAAAAGATTATCCCAGCCGTAATTGCCCGATTTAAGATTATGGCAGAATTAGATATTGCCGAAAAACGGCTACCTCAAGATGGAAAAATCCGTCGCATGTTTCAGGGGAGAAAAGTAGATTTTCGGGTCAATACCCTACCTAGCCGCTATGGGGAAAAAGTAGTACTACGGATTCTTGACAACTCAGCCACTCAATTAGGTCTAGATAAACTCATTTCTCACCAAGAGACGCTGGAAATAGTCCGAGACATGGCAAAACGTCCTTATGGGATTATTTTGGTTACAGGACCTACGGGGTCGGGTAAATCTACCAGTCTTTATTCAGTGCTAGCTGAAAGAAATAGTCCTGATATTAATATTTGTACTGCTGAAGACCCGATTGAATATTCCCTGGACGGGATCACCCAAGTGCAGGTAATTCGTGAGAAAGGGATGGATTTTGCTTCGATTCTCCGAGCCTTCTTGAGACAAGATCCTGACGTGATTTTAGTAGGTGAGACTAGAGACTCCGAGACAGCTAAAACTTCGATTGAAGCGGCTCTAACCGGTCACTTGGTGCTAACAACTCTCCATACCAATGATGCTGCTGGCGCGATTTCTCGTCTGGATGAGATGGGGGTTGAACCATTTATGATTTCAGGGGCATTGGTGGGAGTTCTGGCTCAAAGATTAATGCGCCGTGTTTGTAGTGACTGTCGCATTGCTTATAATCCCAGCCATGAAGAGCTGGCTAGATTTGGTTTATCCGCCGCAGCAGGGGAAGAAGTCATTTTCTATAAGGCTAATAAGTTAGAAGGCGAACAGCTTTCCCAAGCAAAAGCCAGTGGTAGATTATGTGCCAAATGCCAGGGAGGAGGCTACAAAGGGCGAGTCGGTGTTTACGAAGTAATGCGTAACTCGGAAAAGATCCAAACTCTGATTAATGAGGGAGCAAATACCGATCGCATTAAGGAAGCAGCGGTAGATGAAGGGATGATTACAATCCTAGCATATAGCCTCAATCTCGTTAGAGAAGGTCAAACTACATTAGAAGAGGTCGAACGGGTTACATTTACGG
>JBDKJC010000285.1:0-5439 GCA_039796815.1 Cyanobacteriota bacterium
ATGTTGACGGTGCTGATGATAGTTCCCATGTTTGAAATTCCTAACTGTTCTTGTTAACGTTAGTGTCTCAATTAGGATTGTGGCAACGGTAAATCATAATATTTTCTATAGTTTTAGCGTTGATGCTGGTAGTAAATTGTACTACTTAAGATTGTGCTGACTTAATTATTAGCGATAAACCTTAATTTATCAAAAGCTTTAGGCTTTAAGCTCTAAGCTCTAAGCTCTAAGCTCTAAGCTCTAAGCCTAAAATTAACTACAGTTTAAGCCTCTCCAGTATCTATAAAATTGCTTTAGATTGCAATTAATGCTGAGTTTAACAATAGACCTGTCTTGAAAATAGGAGGCAGAATAAAGCTATTTTCATTACTGGGTTGTGAACGACAGTTCATGGCATCTCTTGCATAAATAAAGTTTAAATAAATTTTAAGAACGTAAGAGTAATATATTGTCCCTTTCCCCTTTCCGCTTTAACCTGACCTCACGCAAGAAGTCTAATTTATGCAGCGGTAAAGTCTTCTTGTGTCAGAGTAGCAGCGCTAACATTAACCAGACTCGCTAAAACAGCATTACTGTTACTCAGATCGTAAATGATCGTACCTGTTCCAGTAGAATCATCAACAATATCTAAATTATTGAAATCTAAAAGACCAGTCAAACCCAATAAATCTGTACCATCAACAAAGTCATTAATCACGATTGTACCTGGACCTGATGCCAGCGCAAAAATATCCGCACCAGCACCCCCAATCATAATGTCATCACCATTTCCACCATAAAGTTTGTCACGATCATTTCCACCATTTAAAGTGTCATTTCCTGCATCGCCATAGATAGTATCTAGACCATCAAGACCACTAAAATAATCGTTTCCTGTTCCACCAATTAACAAATCGTTGCCAGTTTTACCAAAAAGTCTGTCATTGCCATCACCGCCAATGAGCGTATCATCGCCATCGCCACCATTGAGTACATCATGATTTGCGCCGCCATCTAGGGAATCATTACCCATGTCGCCGATTAATCTGTCATTGCCATATCCGCCAATGAGCGTATCATCGCCATCGCCACCAGATAAGGAATCATTTCCATTTCCGCCATTTAAAGTGTCATTTCCTGCATCGCCATAAATAGTATCTAAACCATCAAGACCACTAAAATAGTCATTGCCATTGCCGCCAATTAATAAATCGTGGCCAGTTTTACCAAAAAGTCTGTCATTGCCATCACCGCCATTTAACGTATCATCGCCATCGCCACCATTGAGTACATCATGATTTGCTCCTCCGTCTAAGGAATCATTACCCATGTCGCCGACTAAACTGTCATTGCCATATCCGCCAATGAGCGTATCGTTTTCTATACCACCAGATAAAGAATCATTTCCCGAACCACCATAGAAAAGATTAAGAATATTATCAGTATTTAAGTCTAATTTAATATTTTCTGAACCAATAGTAATTTGAGAAGAGTTGCCTATAATTTGATTATTTACCGAAAAGCTGACATTATATGTTCCCGCTTGTAATGCCATTTGGTAGCCACCAGCCATCATACTAAATGTAGAGTATGAAGTATTATCAGACTGGCGAATTGCGGTTATTTTAATTTCTGCTAAACCTTCTCCTATGGTATAAAACTCATCTTCTAAAACTAAGTCATTATAAGTTACACCTGTAAGGAAAACATCTGAGCCAGATTTGGCAAAGTTTTCCGTCACCATCAAAGAGTTATAGCCTTCAAAGTCTCCTGTAAGATTACCTAAACCAATTTCGCGAAAACTATTATTTAAGATATTTACACGATGACCAAAACTTCTAAATAATCCCTCATTTACTTCAGCTACAGCATTGTTTACGTTAAGTGTCCCTGTAGTTCCCGTGTAGCCAATATTTTCTCCCCAAGTCCAACTACCAGTAAACTCGTATGTTGCACGTATCATGCGATCGCCTGGATCACTGTCTTTTCCATTTATTTTTTCCCCTATATGATCGAAAATATCTGTATTTAGCATCCATTGACTATGCGATCGCGCGGCATCAATTAAGTCAGAATTAAAAGCTAATGGTTGCTTAGAATCACTGGAAATAGTGTTGGCAGCTAATCCATCATTTAGATCTATGCCAAATAAATTTGCTTCTCCCAAGGGGTTAAAACGAGCGCGATTAATTAATTCGAGCAGATACTGTTCAGATGCTGAAGGTTGAACCATAGAAATTACCTGATTTATGAAATATACTTAGCTACTAATGTAATTAGAGTTTATTTATTTGAAAACAGTATTTATCCTGGGTTTTTTGGTGAATAGAATGCCGTGTATTTATTTAAAGTCAGTATATTTGAGCTATCTTCTACCTAAGTGCGATCGAGCCTTCATCGGATAGACAACAATAAATCAGAATTGAGATCGTTTCTAGAACAGTTCATTGCCTAGGAAAACCTAAACAGTTTAGGATGTAAATTGAGTTTTTAAGTCCAATTTGAGAGAATGAAAAAACTGCTGGCTAAGGTGCAAAAATCTTCATGGTTAGCAAATAGTTCTCTTGATACTCGCTACGCTTTATTAGAAGCCTGTTTAATCGGTTTGTTTTCAGCTCTAGCTGCGGTAATGCTGAAGCAGGGTATTGGCTGGCTGGGTGGTTGGCGGGTACATACAGCGAATCTGATTGGCGGGAAGATTGTTTTACCCTTAATGGGTTTTGTTTTTGGGACTTTGGCGGGAATTATAATCCAGGTTTTGTCTCCTGCTGCTGCTGGGGGTGGTGTTCCCCAGGTAAAGGCAGCTTTAGCGAAATATCCTGTAACTTTAAATCTACGTACTGCCCTGGTTAAAACCCTCGCTACTATTTTAGTCGTGGGGGCAGGTTTTACTGTCGGTCGTCGTGGTCCCACAGTACATATTGGGGCAGCATTAGGGGCGCAGGTTAGTCGCTGGATTCCTAATTCGCCCACTAATCGTCGTCAGATGATTGCAGCAGGGGCAGCAGCAGGTTTGGCAGCAGGTTTTAATACTCCTATTGCGGGGGTACTGTTTGTGGTCGAAGAGTTGATGCGGGATATTTCAGGGTTGACGCTGGAAACTGCGATCGCTGCTTCTTTTACTGGTGCTGTTGTCTCCCGCATTCTAGGCTCAGCTAATTTTAACGTTCCTCTAGAGGTTATTGATTCTGCGCGTCAAGGTAGTTTTGCTGTTGACGAAATTCCCTTTTATCTTGTTTTGGGAATCCTCGCAGGAGTGTTGGGAGGGATTTTCAACCGTGGGATTATTCGCGGGATGAAGTTTAGTCGTACCTTCCCTTTACCTATTCCTCTGCAAATCGGCTTGGCAGGATTGATTTCAGGTACAGTAATTGCTTGGCTGCCTCCCTTTTTTCAAGACAACGCTGGGTTAAGAGAATTGTTAATTGCTGGACAGTTTAGCTGGCAGACGACAGCGATTGTATTTGTGGCTCAATTCTGTCTGACAATTTTGGCCTATAGTGCAGGTGCGCCAGGGGGGTTATTTGCTCCTGCCTTGGTATTAGGTTCGGCTTTGGGATATCTAGTGGGGTTGATGGAAGTAGCTTTAATTAGTTCGGAATCCCCCTATACTTTTGCCCTGACAGGTATGGGGGCATTTTTTACCTCGGTAGTTAGAGTTCCTGTAACGGCAATTATTATTGTCTTTGAAATGACGGCAGACTTTAATTTGGTACTGCCTTTGATGATTACCTGTGCCGTAGCTTATATTGTGGCGGAAAGCGTCTCTAAAGGTTCTTTATATGAGCATCTATTGGAGATTAGTGGCATTGAATTAACGGCAGATAATCCGAACCATGACTTTATGGCCCAATTGACGGCAAATGATGTGATGCAGCCTAAAGTAGAAACTCTCCCTAGCAATCTCCCTTTACCTGAGTTGGTTAAGGCCATATCGCGATCGCATCATCGCGGTTTTCCTGTAGTCCAAGACGGCAAACTGGTAGGAATTGTTGCTCAGTCTGATATTCCTCAAGATAGCCAGCAAACATCGTCTATGCTGCTAAAAGACATTATGACTCCTCACCCGATCTCCGTCGGTCCTGAAACTTCTTTAGCGGATGTTTTATATCTGCTTAATCGCTATCAACTTTCTCGTTTACCCGTTACGGAAGGTTATAAACTTCTGGGAATTATTACCCGCAGCGACATTATTAAGGCCGAAGCGAAACAGCTAAATTATGACCATCTACCGAAAGCTCGTCTTGAGCCTTCTTACGTAGTGTATCAAAGTCGTTCTCCCGCCACAGGGCAAGGGCGTATTTTATTACCCCTGGCAAATCCTGAAAATATGGATGCCTTGTTACAAATTGCTGGAGCGATCGCTAGATATCATAATTACGAAATTCAATGTTTGCGCGTGATCTGTGTTCCTAATTATGTTTTTCCCGCCCAAGCTGAGGTAGAAACGGCTGCCGATCGCCAGTTAATGCAACAATTAGAGGACTGGGGTCAAGCATCAGGGATTTCTTTGCATACCCAAATTCGCGTTGCCACAGATATTAGTGAAGCTATTTTAGAAACTATTACCAGAGAGCAGATTGATTTGCTGCTCATGGGTTGGAAAGGGCAAAGTTCAGGAATTGAATCGATTTTTGGTAATGTAGTCGATACTTTAATCCTGCAAGCAGCTTGCGATCTAATGCTGATTAAGCTTGGTACTGCATCTCATGCCTTTCCTCAGCAGCTAGCTCTACGTCATAAATGGCTGATTCCCAGCACGGGGGGCGATCGCATTAACAAGCTCTTAGCTATTTTACCTGCTCTAGCTAATTTGCACCCAATTCCGCCCAAAATACAATTATGTCAGGTATCTTCTGCCAATCTAGGACGAAACTACTCCCCTGATTTTGAACAGGCTGTCGAATTGCTAAAAAACACCCTAAGCTGTCCTATTTTTTCCCTACTAATTACCAGTGATTCTGTATCCAAAGCGATTATTGAATTAACCCAGCGCAAACAATATGGCTTGGTAATTTTGGGGGCAAGTAATGAAGGATTACTACAGAACGTAATCAATGGTAATATTCCTGAAGCGATCGCCCATCATGCCAACAGCACCGTAATTATTTTTCGTAATTCTACTAAATAAAGTTATCAATCATACAGACTGTTTTTACTATCTGAGGCAACATAGTAACAGGTTGCATAAAAACCGCGAAATTATCTAGATTTGCTTAACATCTATTGTTCTAAAGTCACAGTCTCCTAGCAAAACTTTTAAGGTTTCTTGACAAAAGTATTGCGTACTTTGACAATTCCTTTAATTTAGAAAAATCTTATCTATCATTGAGATATAGAAAGAAATTAAGTTTTAAATCCTTTTTTGTTTAGATATATTACGGTAAAAAATTATGAAGGTCAACAGTTCTTGTCCCTGCTGTTCTAGTTCAATGCTCCTACACCTCAGTAACCGTCGCA